>NZ_JAAVTY010000180.1:0-1396 GCF_018642185.1 Candidatus Rhabdochlamydia sp. W815
TTACCAACAAAAACAGCTCCTCCAATTCCAGCTCCACCACCACCACTTCCTGCATAAGGTTTTATTTGTTGAGCCTGACCACCGCCATTTCCCCCAAAGTTCCCTCCTTGGCTAACCATACCTTCCTTAAAAATATAATATTTAGGCTTTTTAGCAAGGTTGTTTTCCTCCTCCTGAAGAAAAGCATCGTTGCCACCTCCGCCTCCTCCAAAACCACCTCCGCCTCCTCCTCCTCCTCCCTGGTAAGGGATGTTTCTCCCAACAGAAATTGTTAGAATCCCACTTCTACCGAATTTGGATCTTCCTCCGGATGTATATTTGACTGTTGCTCCCGGGAGGGTCGTTAAATCTCCACCACCACCACCACCGCCACCGCCAAAACCACCACCACCACCGCCACTACCAAAACCCGTTATAGGTACTAGTTGTGCTATTGCCTGATTAGGAGTTCTGGAAGTAGCGCCTGGAGTATCTCCCCGTTTTGGTTTTGGAGTTGAAATGTCGAGAGTGACTGAGGACCCCCCTCCACCACCGCTGCCATAGCCACCACCACCACCACCGTTTCTTAGGTTAGCCGCACCACCACCACCACCACCCTTATCACCACCATTACCAGGTTGAGAGACAAGTTGTATTTTTGCGTAGACTACGCGTTCGTTGAATTCTATGTTTGCTACTTGCTCAAATAGTGTTGGGGGTTGTGCAACATACGCACCTCCACCTCCACCTCCACCGGCTCCTCCTTTTCCTCCCGTTCCTCCATCTACAACTTGATCACTTGTCAAAAACTCATAAATACTACCTGTAGTAGAGCCACCTTTTCCTCCACCATCATTATTGCTTAAGTTTTCAGAACTACTGCCTGACTCACCATCTGTTATGTCAAATTGGGGCGTTAAATCGACTTTAGTGAATTTTTTAGCTATAGAAAAAAAACCTCCAATCCCTGGGAATTTAGAACCGATAAAGAGAACTTTATATATGTCGTTGTCGTAAAGAGCCTGAGCTGTTACCGTTCCTCCATTTCCTCCTTCATTTCCTCCTATTGCTACTGGATTTCCCATAGATCCATGTTGACCTGGATTATCCCCTCCTCCTTGTGTCCGACTAGCATTTGGGTCAGCTGATGAAAAACTAGCCCCTCCTCCTGATCCACTGAAACCTCCTCCTTTCAAATTTTGAAAACCACTTGCACCTTTTCCTCCTTGTGCAAGATTATTCTTAAGAGAGGTGTTATTCAAAGTAACAACAGTATTAGGAGCTACATACACTCCACCCCCTGCTCCTAATCCTCCTCCTCCTCCACTACCTTGATTTGAGATTCCATTTCCCCCAATAGCTGCACCATTTTGTATATTGCAATTTTCGATAGTTAGATTAGCATTTGCAACGAATA
>NZ_JAAVTY010000181.1:0-1393 GCF_018642185.1 Candidatus Rhabdochlamydia sp. W815
TCTTTTGGATGCTTTAACTTGTGTTCTAAGTCAGCTCTCTGGCTAGGGGTCAGTT
This sequence comes from Candidatus Rhabdochlamydia sp. W815, assembly GCF_018642185.1. Classification (NCBI taxonomy): domain Bacteria; kingdom Pseudomonadati; phylum Chlamydiota; class Chlamydiia; order Parachlamydiales; family Candidatus Rhabdochlamydiaceae; genus Candidatus Rhabdochlamydia; species Candidatus Rhabdochlamydia sp. W815. The sequence goes on from NZ_JAAVTY010000181.1 coordinate 56, forward strand.
TTTTCATACTCAATAGCTTAACACAAAACAAAATATTTTTCTATACGATTGAATCGGAACCACTATAGTCGAAAGATTTTGACAATTTATGTATGCACAAAATTCAAGATAATGTATTTCTTTGCAAAAGAATAACTTCAGCGTTATTAGGGTATTTATTTTCGCGAAATTTTGCAATAAATAAGTCTTCGTATTCTTGTTTTTTAAAAAGTTGAATAATTTAATCTTAGGAAATAAAAATGAGCTTTATCAATTCAAGTATAGCAATCAATGGATCTCTAACTCCATTTAATATAGGGAATAATACTAGTATACTTCCTTTAAATCTCACACAAGCACAAGATTACTTGTCTAATAATAGTCTAATAAATTCTATATTGCCATTTTCAAATGAATCTCCAATGAATGTAAAGAATGCTGCCAATATATTTTCTTCAAATCGAACAATAGATAGAGTGACTAAGGTGAAAATTGGAAATGGGTTTACAGATCCAAAGTATGGAAATATTCCACGGTCAAAGCGTATTCATGCAAGACATAGAAGATCTATTGATATACCATTTGATGATCTAATCCCTGAAAGAAATGCTTGTGAAAATTCCTTAGTTACTTGTAAAGAAGAAAAACTTAACATAACATCAACTATGGAGGAAGAGATTAACCGTTTGACTCATCAATATATAAATAATTTGAAAGATGAGAGATCTAGATGTAGAGAGATAAAATTAAGTAAAGACCAAGAATATAATAATCTCATTAATCATTACAATGATTTAAGAAAAAGAGTTTCAGTATTAAGAACTACAAAGGATAATTGCATAGAAGAAAATCAGTTATGTAATAAGTCTTTAAAAGAAAAAGAAAGCAAGATTGCTCAATTAGAAGAGCGTTGGAGTAGATTAAATCAATTTTCAAATGAATCTCCAATGAATGTAAGGAATGCTACCAATATATTTTCTTCAAATCGAACAATAGCTAGAGTGCATGAGGTACAAATTAGAATTGCGCTTAGAGATCCAAAGTATAGAAATATTCCACGGTCAAAGCGTACTCATGCAAGACATACAAGATCTAATGCTTGTGAAAATTCCTTAGTTACTTGTAAAGAAGAAAAACTTAACATAACATCAATTAAAGAGGAAGAGATTAACCGTTTGACTCATCAATATAGAAATAATTTGAAAGATGAGAGATCTAGATGTACAGAGATAAAATTAAGTAAAGACCAAGAATATAATGATCTCATTAATCATTACAATGATTTAAGAAAAAGAGTTTCAGTATTAAGAACTACAAAGGATAATTGCATAGAAGAAAATCAGTTATGTAATAAGTCTT
>NZ_JAAVTY010000182.1:0-1359 GCF_018642185.1 Candidatus Rhabdochlamydia sp. W815
CTCATCCAATATAATGCTTCATGGGTTGCTCCTCATTTTTTTGCTCTTTAATGAGCGGTTTTGAGATTTGAAAAAATCTCGTTTATATTGGAGAGTTTAACCTACTCCGTTTAAGGAGCAACCCCTTCTTTGTGTGCAATTATGGCATGTATACACAAATGACGGATCGTAGGCTATGAAATTTTTTATTTAATTAAATAATATGGAAGAGATCGTGTAGAACAGCCAAAGTTACTTCGATAAAAATAAGTAAGATGATTGTCCACTCTAAACGAGAACTGTGTTGATGATTAATCTCATTGGATAGGATTTGAAAGAGTTCATGCATAACGTTGAGTTTTTTATTGAGGACCTCAACACGTTTATTGATATCGAGATAATGAGAAGTGCGTCTATAGAAGGGTTCTAGTTCAGGGTAATCCCAAAAGAATTCTGGAGTATCAAGGCTTTCACTATGCAAATTAATAAAATTACGCTCAATGAATATATAACCCATTTTCTGATAGATCTCTTTACGAGAAAGGGGGATTTTGCCTTTTTGAGCTAAATCGCTAGGGAGGTGTTTTGTGCGTTCAATATTTTTTTGTACAAGATCTTCAAAAATAATTAATTTAACCGATTGAGCTAAGCCATGTGAAATGGCTAATTTGGTTAAATCATTTTGATTTTGTAACACAATTTCATCTTCTTCTATCTTGAAATTATCCCCATAGACATAGGTGAATTCATCTAATTCTAATTTACCAGGATCTTTTTCAAATGTTTTTAGAGAATCCAGAATCTCTTTTTCTTCCTCTTCACTAAATCCCCAACAAACAACTACTCCATAAGAAAAGCAAAAAACATCTTTTTTTTCCTGTTTATCTTCTTGAAGCTGGAGGTGGATTACATCGCGAAATAGCTGGCAGATACCCATCCTCTGCAAGTATTGGAATAAGCGAGGGATATCATAAGAGGAAGCTGTGCAATAACAAGTACAACGCATAAGTTTTTTCATATCAGCTAGGTTTAATTCTAAAGAATAGAGCAAAAGCAATTTTACTTGAATTGATTTTAACAAAACCATTAAGATCTTTTCTTAAATATTGCGGGGGTGGCGGAATTGGTAGACGCGCTACCTTGAGGTGGTAGTGGGTTTTCTCGTGGGGGTTCGAGTCCCCCCTCTCGCATGATTTTAAGGCTGCTTCTCTCTGTTTCTAAATCGATTATCCGGAATTGTCTAGCCTACATTCCTAGACCTAAAAGATAAAAATATGGGATTCTAAAACAAGTCTTTTCAAGTTTGAAGTGCACAGAAGAATTAAAAAAAGAATAGGCAGGCGATGAAAGAATCTCTATTGTGATTTTTAACAATCAAAC
>NZ_JAAVTY010000183.1:0-1294 GCF_018642185.1 Candidatus Rhabdochlamydia sp. W815
CAAATGGATATGGATAAATGGGTAAAAGAGTACAATGAAGAGCGAGTCCATTCTGGGAAATATTGTTATGGGAAGACACCATGGCAAACCTTTCAGGATGCAAAGCATCTAGCACAGCGATGAGTTGAGTTTCAACCCTAAAACTGTTCTTAAGTGAGGAAGAGAGGGTTTCAGCACGATGCTCCTATGGGGCCTAAAAAGATTCATTCCACTATCCTAAGCAATGAAGAAGAGGCTATAATTATTGCTTTTAGCAAGCATACCCTTCTTTCCTTGGATGATTGTTTGTATACTCTACAGTCCACTATTCCTTAACCTTACAAGATCTACCCTTCATCGATGCTTACAAAGGCACGGGATAAGTCGTCTGCCTGAAACAAAAAGTGAAAAACCCCTTAAGAAGAAGTTTATTTCTTATCCTATGGTTCTCTAATTGCACACAAGGGGAATATAAATTCTCTTAATTCTTCATAAGCTCTCCGAGCCGATATTTTGCTTGCAAAATAAAAGGCGTTTTTTAAGATCTTAGAGCCTGTTTAAAATCTTCTCATTAAGGTATAATGATAGTTTTCATAAAACCTTTGGAGGTAGTTATGACCCGCTCTTATCCAAGCGATATTTCTCGTAAACAATGATGATAAAAATTCTAAGAGTATTCTTGAAATAGTTTTAAAAAAAATTGGTTGGCGAGGTCAGAAAAAGCAGTGGTCGGAAAGAGAAAACAAGCTTTGTAATTATTGATGCTCAAAGTGTTAAAAATACTGATACAGCGGAAAAGAAAGGATATGATGCAGGGAAAAAAATATCAGGAATAAAAAGACATATAGCAGTCGATACCCAAGGGCTTCCTCATGCGATTCACATTACCACAGCTAATATCACTGACAGAAATGGGTGTATATAGTAGTGCCAATTCAAACGGCTAGCTTAAAGGAAGAGACAAACCCTACTTTAAGATGGATTTTCCAAGTCATGGAAGGAATAGGTGTGGTCTATTTTTACGATGAATCGCTTTCATACACTATCTGGAACTTCTTGTTCAGCAGCTTCTTCTCTTCCATCCAAGATAGCTTGATATTCTTCTCGGTAATTAGCAGAAAGAGCTTCATTCCACTTAGGATGATTAATAAGAAACTCCAAACACTCGTTTTCGTTTTGTTGTTTTTTTAAGACAGAGTCTTTAGCTTCTTTTAAATCTAGTCTTTTCAAGTTTGAAGTGCACAGAAGAATTAAAAAAAGAATAGGCAGGCGATGAAAGAATCTCTATTGTGATTTTTAACAATCAAACACAAGG
>NZ_JAAVTY010000184.1:0-1177 GCF_018642185.1 Candidatus Rhabdochlamydia sp. W815
TCCTTGCTTGCTCATGTCATCTGTCTTTAGTTAAAAAATAAAAAGATCTGGTATCATAGCGAAAATTTATATTCAATTCAAGATAGGTTCATGCGAGATCAAAAAAAAATAAAAAACTAGAAGAGTTTCTGATGTCTTCTAGGATTAAAGTGCACTATCTCCCTCCTTATTCGCCGAATTTGAATCCTAGTTGAACGCTCAGGGCTTACGCATGAAGAATTTCCTTTGCACCTACCAGATCTAATAAATAATCTTTACGACATGATGCAATGAAGCGCCGTTTACGTAAACTGACCTTGCTTGTCTTATCTTTTTGTAAAAGATTTAAAGTAGCCCCAAGCTAAAGCCCATGTAATCATCTTGTCCACATAGCATGGCTAGGATAGATGTGCTGATAATATCATGAAGGCTATATAGTTGATTGCGCGCCTTTCTTGGGTCTGGTAATTTCGAAAAATGCATCATAATAGATGAAGAATGAATGAATCCTTCCATTTTATACTCCTTATGAAAAAGGAGCCAGAATCATTTTTTATCTCTCAATTATCAAGCAAAATCTTCATGCGTTGGCCCTGGTTGAACGCTTGTGGAAGATCTTAAGGGAAAAGACGGTATACAATCGATATTACGAAACGTCGGTGAATTTTTTTCAGGCAATTAGAGGATTCTTCTTAGAAGAGATACCGAAACTAACAGATGTTTTGAAATATAGGATTAACGACAAGTTTCAAGTCGTTAACTTGAAACTTGTCGTTAATCCTATATTTTTCTATTTGAATCGGAACCACTATAATACAATCTTGTTATCTATAAGCTACTCTTATGCCCAATTTTTAAGACTTCTTATAGTTTTTTTTTACTTACTGTTAAAATACTTATTTGTTACACTACAACATCTTTTTAACCGGGCCCTTTCAACCTTGAAGTGCACAAAAAAGAACATATAAATACTTGAAAAAACATCTATTGTGCACCCGAGCATAGCATGTTTGTAGATAATCTCGTAAACACTTCTAGTGGAGTTTCGAAGTTGAGAGCCTTTCTAGGTCTGTTATTTAGTAAAGTTTCCACCCTTTCTATATCCTTGGAAGTCGTATCTAAAAAGCTTTGTGTTTTAGGAAAATATTGCCTAACTAGTCCGTTTGTATGCTCATTTAAGCCTCTTTCCCAAGAATGG
>NZ_JAAVTY010000185.1:0-1171 GCF_018642185.1 Candidatus Rhabdochlamydia sp. W815
CCATTCTTGGGAAAGAGGCTTAAATGAGCATACAAACGGACTAGTTAGGCAATATTTTCCTAAAACACAAAGCTTTTTAGATACGACTTCCAAGGATATAGAAAGGGTGGAAACTTTACTAAATAACAGACCTAGAAAGGCTCTCAACTTCGAAACTCCACTAGAAGTGTTTACGAGATTATCTACAAACATGCTATGCTCGGGTGCACAATAGATGTTTTTTCAAGTATTTATATGTTCTTTTTTGTGCACTTCAAGGTTGAAAGGGCCTCCAATATTTAAAAAAATTGAATGGGTAAAAAAAGGGGTTTTGTGATTCACTGTAAGAGTCTGTTTGAAATCTTTTAAATAAGGCATAAAGATAGTTTTCACAAAACATTTGGAAGCAATGATGACCCGCTCTTATCCAAGCGATATCTCTCGTAACCAATTTAGCAAAATCCATCTAATACTTGAGTCTACACGCAAAAAAACACGTCCACGAATAGTTGGTCTATAGTGGTTCCGATTCAATCATATAGAAAAATATTTGTTTTGTGTTAAGCTGTTGAGCATGAAAAAACTGATCCCTAGTCAGATAGCTGACTTAGAACACAAATTAAAGCGTCCAAAAAGACTATTCTGAACGGAATAGGCTTTGTGTAATCTTGGGCTATGATGAGGTGTAATAGACAAGACTTAAATTGACACTTAGTGGTAAATAGCAAAGAAAAACAGCTTTTGCAACTAAGGCATCATGCCTTGGTTGTAAAAGCAGAACCAAAGTGGTAATTTATGAATATAGCAATAGAGAGAAAAGTGATAAAAAATAAACTAGGCCTTTTAAAATTAGCAAAAACGCTAGGAAATGTATCTCAAGCATGTAAGCACATGGGATATTCAAGAAAAAGCTTTTATACATACAAAGAGCTTTATGAAAAAGGCGGAGAAGCCGCATTACAAGAAATCTCTAGAAGGAAACCCTGCCCAAAAAATAGAGTGGAAGAAAAAATAGAAACTAGCGTATTTGCATTTGCTATAGAAAAACCTGCATATGGACAGATCCGAGTTTCCAATGAGATGAAAAAGAAGAGAATTCTTGTTTCTCCTGGAGGGGTCAGATCGATATGGCTAAGGCATGATCTAGAAACATGTAAGAAGAGACTAAAGGCGTTAGAAGCAAAAGCAGCTC
>NZ_JAAVTY010000186.1:0-1164 GCF_018642185.1 Candidatus Rhabdochlamydia sp. W815
TATCGAAAAATATTGGGCCAATATGAAAACGAAAATCCGAGAACTTTTACCTACTGTAGCTAATTTATCCGAAGCCTTAGATCAAGCTGTTTTATCAATGTCGATTTAAATAACTATAGAATGTTTGCTATTGAGCTAGATGTATCTCCTCTAGCTTGTAAAATATAAATCTGACATCTTTGGTCATAGGTTAGGTGATGGTAGCCTTTAGGCAAGGTCTCTCCTTGTGTTTGATTGTTAAAAATCACAATAGAGATTCTTTCATCGCCTGCTTATTCTTTTTTTTAATTCTTCTGTGCACTTCAAACTTGAAAAGACTTTAAGTATAACATCTCTATTAAGCACCTTTGACAAAATAGTCGAGCAAGTAGAAAAACTGGATAAAGAAATGCTTAAACTAGTCAGTCAAGATAAAGAAGTAAAGCAGCTTATGACAATTCCTGGCATAGGACCTGTAACAGCATTAACCTATAAAACAGAAATGTTTGATCCAGCCCGCTTCAAAGCTTCTAAATCAGTAGGAGCTTATCTTGGTATGACTCCCAAACAATATGCCTCTGGAGAGGTGCAAAGACAGGGAATAATTTCGAAATGTGGATCCAATGAACTTAGGTCTTTGTTAGTTGAGGCCGGAATGGTAATGCGCACACGAAGTAAGAAATGGAGTAAAGTGAAAGCTTGGGGATTAAAAATTATGCGAAAAAAAGGGATGAAGAAAGCCGCTTTAGCAGTGGGTAGAAAGTTATCCGTGATCATGCACAAGATGCTGATCGAACAAAAAGAATTTATTTATGGCGAGCCAAAAGTAGCTTAAAAACACATCTTTTTAGAAATAGAAAAGTACATTAAGAAAAGTAGCTAAAATTTTTGTAGGAGAAAAACCGAAGAAATAGGCAAAGACGACAAGAAGTTGGCTCTTAGAAGCCGTAATAGACATTGTCTTGCCCATTTCATTTCGGATAGCATAATGGAGCGAAGAACCTCAAATAGTTTTCTTCAAAAAAAGACTCCGCAGAGAACCCTGGACTTATCTCCCGCATTAAACTTTGCTGTCCAATATGTTAAAAAACGCCTTTTATTTTGCAAGCAAAATATCGGCTCGGAGAGCTTATGAAGAATTAAGAGAATTTATATTCCCCTTGTGTGCAATTAGAGAACCTCTTG
>NZ_JAAVTY010000187.1:0-1142 GCF_018642185.1 Candidatus Rhabdochlamydia sp. W815
GACAACGGAAAAGAATTTGCCTATCACCAAATGGTTAGTTTCGAGCTAGAGACAGACTTCTACTTTGCAACGCCCTACCATTCTTGTGAAAGAGGCTTAAATGAGCATACAAACGGACTAGTTAGGCAATATTTTCCTAAAACACAAAGCTTTTTAGATACGACTTCCAAGGATATGGAAAGGGTAGAAACTTATACTAAATAACAGACCTAGAAAGGCTCTCAACTTCGAAACTCCACTAGAAGTGTTTAGGAGATTATCTACAAACATGCTATGCTCGGGTGCACAATAGATGTTTTTTCAAGTATTTATATGTTCTTTTTTGTGCACTTCGAGGTTGAAAGGGCCCATTTTAAACTCCGGTTATTTTTAAAAAAGCAAGAAAGTTATATGATGTAAATATATTTTAAGTTCATGCAATTCTAAAATAACTTTAACTTAACAGTCTACGGACCTTACTTTATGAATCGAATAAATTTTTGTTGAAAAAGCCCCTTAAAATAAGGTACAAGAAAATAAGGCCAAAAACAAAGAGAGGTTTTCTATATGTATTTTTTTCTTTTAAGCAGTTTAGTGTGCATTCCCTGTTTGTTATGTGCAAATATCATATTAGATGAGGCTATGAACCCAGAAGATCAGCGTAAAACCGGTATAATAAAGTTAAATCGCAAACAAAAACTGGCTTTAGAAGCTTGGTTGAATGATCATTTTATAGCTAAAGGAGAACGTACCTCTCAAGATAAAGAACCTCTTTCTCTATCAATTAACATAGACAACGGACAAAAGTTACAACTTTCCGATGGTTCTATCTGGGAAGTACACCCTCAGGATGTTGATATTTCTGCAGTTTGGATTACCCCCTTCCCTTTACAAATAGAGAAAAGCACTAATCCTGCCTATCCATTTTTATTGAAAAATACAAGAACTCAAATGAGCGTAAGAGCTAGAAAAAGCAGCTCTAACCCTATGCTAAAACCAAAGGAACCTGTAAGAAAGAATACTATGCCTTATCAGGGATAAGTTTAAAATAAGAGATTTTAATTAATAGACCTCTTGCTTAGTTAAATAAAAATTTCATAATTGTAGATTCCAGCAATAAGATTGAACCGTAAACCAAACCTTTTTCTTCTGTTCCTATATTT
>NZ_JAAVTY010000188.1:0-1138 GCF_018642185.1 Candidatus Rhabdochlamydia sp. W815
AAAGCTCTTCTTAAGAGAGACATGGAATACGAAGTAATTCTTATAGATGCATCAGAAACACCTATAGAGCGTCCCCAAAAAAAGACAAAGATAAAAAGAGGATAAAAAATCGCAATAATAGACAGAAGCATTTTTACTCCGGAAAAAAGAAAAAGCATACGATCAAAATAGTCGTAGATAAGAAAACGAAAAAAGTTGTCAGAATAAACTTTTGTAATGGCAAAAAACATGTTTTTGCTCTTTAATGAGCGGTTTTGAGATTTGAAAAAATCTCGTTTATATTGGAGAGTTTAACTTACTCCGTTTAAGGAGCAACCCCTTCTTTGTGAGCAATTATGGAAAGTTATTTTTGCAAATCGATTTTCGACCCTAGAGCTGTTGCTTTAACTGCAGTAGGCGGATGTATAGCAGGAAGATTTTGTGGGATTTCCCCCATGCATGGAGCAATTTATGCAGTTACTAGCCGTAGTGTTGGTACAGTTGCGGCTATAATTCATATAGGTTTATTTACTAGATCTGTAAGACTTATGAATAGCTTTTCAAAATTTCTTGTAACGCCTTTACTAATGACTAGAGCTTACCTAGTTTTTACAGCTGGTAATAAAGCCCTTTCTTTAATAGGAAAACCACTTATTTTTACGACCGCGGTAAAAGTTTCTCTAATTTTAGGGATCACCAGCTTTTTTTCCGATTTATTAATTAATTATATTAAAGATCGGGCTTTCAAAAATTAAAAAAGAATATTTATGATTGTGCTTCTCTAAACCGATTGGATTTAGAATTGTTTATAATGTGTTATTTGCTGTAAAATAAATTGTTATTATTTTATAAAAATTAAAACTACTTTATAATAATTCTCTAATCAAACGGCCCTTTCAACCTTGAAGTGCACAAAAAAGAACATATAAATACTTGAAAAAACATCTATTGTGCACCCGAGCATAGCATGTTTGTAGATAATCTCGTAAACACTTCTAGTGGAGTTTCGAAGTTGAGAGCCTTTCTAGGTCTGTTATTTAGTAAAGTTTCCACCCTTTCTATATCCTTGGAAGTCGTATCTAAAAAGCTTTGTGTTTTAGGAAAATATTGCCTAACTAGTCCGTTTGTATGCTCATTTAAGCCTCTTTCCCAAGAATGG
>NZ_JAAVTY010000189.1:0-1091 GCF_018642185.1 Candidatus Rhabdochlamydia sp. W815
AGGTCAGTTTACGTAAACGGCGCTTCATTGCATCATGTCGTAAAGATTATTTATTAGATCTAGTAGGTGCAAAGGAAATTCTTCATGCGTAAGCCCTGATATGAAAATACTCCAGCATTACTTAGAGCTAAGAAAATCAGAATGAGTTTTCTTAGCTCTATAATTCCTCAGTTTTTGCAAGATTATTTTCTTCTTTTCCAGCAGTTAATAATATATTTTATAAATTAAAATAATTAATAGAAATTGACTGTAATTATACAATAATATACATATGGAAAGATAACAATCTTTCAAGAGTTCTTATTATGACTATTACAAAAAAATGTATTTTGAGTTCTCATGCACTCTTTACTAAAAACCCTCAAGAACGTATCCTAAACGAACAAGAATCATCGCTTAATTTTAATCAGATCGAAGCCGAAGTCGATAAAATCCTCAAAGATCCCCACCCCTTTATTTATTTCTCACCTTTAGCAAGGTTTATAAATGAAGGAGATGCTAAATTTGAAGCTTTACTAAATAAAGCCGAGAAAAAACAAATACCTAATTCAGTTAAGGAATCACTTCCTCGGAGAAAAATAAAATATCACCTGCGTTACCAACCATATCGCTTCTTTCAAGAGGAAACTGATTCATCAGAACAAAAAAAACAACAGATTCTAGATCTTATTCATTCAGGCATTGCAAAAGCTGTAATCGAAAAAGAATACGGTATATGTACTAGAACTCTAAAAGAGTGGTGTAAGTTAAGCCCGTGGTCTGGTTGGAAGATCACAAGCCAAAAAAGATAAAGCTAATTAATGATTATTAATTGAATTTTTACTACTCTATTGCTTTTCTATTTTAGAGCTAACCTATAGGAAAGAAAACAATGTCTTCTTCTGTAAATCTTGTATCTTTAGGTCCTTCCAGTCAGTTTATTGATAATCCTGATGCTAAAAATAAAAAAATCATGGATTTTTTGTTTCGTAAAATTAGCGAGGTTTTTAATAAAGTCTTTTCAAGTTTGAAGTGCACAGAAGAATTAAAAAAAGAATAGGCAGGCGATGAAAGAATCTCTATTGTGATTTTTAACAATCAAACACAAGGAG
>NZ_JAAVTY010000018.1:0-18233 GCF_018642185.1 Candidatus Rhabdochlamydia sp. W815
GTGTTTGATTGTTAAAAATCACAATAGAGATTCTTTCATCGCCTGCCTATTCTTTTTTTAATTCTTCTGTGCACTTCAAACTTGAAAAGACTTACCACAATACCGTGAAAGCATACAGGATACCGATCCAATCCTCTGTAAAATTCAGTGTTCCATTTTAGGAAGGGCTCCCCGCAGCGTGATTACAGATCCTACAGATCGTAAAACCGTTTATGATCGCAATACATTTGAAACCTATCTCAAATGCTATGACATTTCTCCTACCACAAGAGAAAAAATACCTGAAGGATTTAATCTGGGTAATGAGGGAGGAAGTCGATATGATTCCATATTGAGGTATCGAAAAACTCTTTTACAATCAGGAGAATTACAAAACCCCGAAGAATTTATTGCTAATCTTAAAGATGTATTCGAAAAAATTAGCACTCTGAATGATGCAAATGACATAAAAGATTCCTCAGAAATGGTTCGCGATTTTTTCCAAAAAGGCGTTTTAAATGCTTATGATGTTAGTTATTTCAAAATAGACCCAAAAACAATAGAGACCCTTCTTGAAAAGAATAAAGATTATCCTCATGGAGTAGAACATATTAAAAAAGTTATAAAATTTCATAGCTCTGAAGTCCATAGGATACAACACAATCAAGATCAGTATAACGATAATATGGGCTATGTGCCTTTACGCTCTAAAAAAGGATTTATAGGAGTTTCTGTTGAAGACTTCGAGCAATACCCTTTTATCGTGAACGAACTTAATTTAGAAATGGGAAAAATAAAAATAGAGGGTCAAGAGTTACTTCGAGTCTTTTCATAAATTAAAATGATCTTTTACTGACTTTAACTCAAAAAAACAAGCATCTATCTTTAAAATAAGTCTTTTGTGTTCCTCTTTAAACTTAAGAGCGTTTGCTATCGTAAAAAAATTCTTTAATAGACAGAATCGAACACTATCCGTATTCTAAATCTGTTAAAATCTTTTAGATCTCAATTGGGAATTTACATGAAAAAGCAAAAAAAATGGCAGTTATATCTACTCTTTATTGTTATTGCTCTTACCGTATACAATATATTGCCTACTGTTTTTTATTACACTAAACCTTTACATCAACCTATCGAAGGGAAAAAAGCAGAGCAAATCGCTGTCTCTATCTCTGAAAGAGTCAATCAGCTTGAAGAAGAAGCAGAAAAATGGCTATATTCTTTTTGCAATCTGCTTGAGGTAAAACCACAAGCAATAGCTCTTGATGCTAGACAACCTCAACTCATTACAGTTTCTTTTAAAAATACAGAAGAAGCTAACCTATTTCGTACTTATTTGCCTAGGGCAGGTCAACTGATTCCTTTTTTACCTGCACAGCTATTTTTACATGAAGATACCGATACAAATAGCAGAACGGTTATTGTGCAAAGACGCATTCCTATCCATTTTGATGCCCATACCTATTATCAATTCTCCCATAAGTTGGACTCTCTTGGAAAACCTACCCCCTTTTATGAGAAAATTGTTCAAGACCGCGCTCTACAAATAGCCTCTTCGATTGCCGGTTCTACGCAAAATGCTCTTTATTTACAAAATGCTTTAAAACAAACAGGTGCGATTCAAGAAGATCAGTTTGTGCAAATTGCTAAAAATATTCTTAGCTTTACCAATGTATATGGGGAGAGCTCTTTAATCACCGAGCGCTATTTTGCTAGCTTTACTCAATGCAATCTAGATGATCGCCGCGGTTTTATGCAAAGCTGGATTCAAAGCTTAGATGCTCTACAGACAAAGCTTGTAAAAGAAAAAGAGCAGCTTCAAAATAAAAGAGCACAAGCGGAAAAAACAGCTATATTCTTAACCACTTTAGAGCAACAAAGGCTTGAATCCTTAAGCGATAAAACACAAACTCTCAAGCAAGCTACCCAAGCTATCAAGAAACATCTCGATCTATTTGTAAAAGCCAAAAATCCTTTAGCTTACGAAGATTTACAAAAGAATTTGACACAGGATCATAATACGCAAATAATTGCTCTAAAGGGATATAACCCTTTTATTAAAAGTATTTCTATTGATTTTAGCCAGGAAAAAATCTTTTTAGATCTTTATGAAGATGTAGAAGCGATGAGAGAAAAAAGTCTACCGCCTTCTCATCTAGCGGATCAAGCAGATCAATTGATGTACAATGAAATCGCTTTCATTGCAAGATCAGCAGATGAAATAATTTCTCCTTTTCAAGGTCGTTTTGAAATCACATTAAATCAGTTATCCGATAGCAAAAGCTTTCTTGCTATGAATCTAGGCCAAATTGCGCATAAAATGTCTTCTCAAGTTAAAGAAACGCTCTTACGCTTTTGGCATCCCATTCACCCCGATCTACAACGTAATGCATTGCCTATTTACGACTACGATACTTATAAAACCCTTCCACTTGCAGAGCAAAAACTCGCTTTAGTTGTCTATGCACCAGCTAGTTATGATGCGGCCCCTGTGCCTGGATTTCGTTCCCATTCTATTTACGTAGTTGCTAAGGGTATGGATAAAATTTTATCTCGTTTGCAAAATGAGGGCCAGTCCGCTCAAACCAACCAATTCATTCAAGATTTTAACCAGCTTCGTGAAATTCTACAAAAAAGCGGCTTTGTAGATTATTCTACAGCAGGTTATGCCTTTGATCCTGAATTTAGCCAGGATCTGATTTTTGAACAGGAAAATTACTATCAAACCCTGATGAAATCAACAAGAGAAAATTTTAAAGTCTCTGGAACAAAGCGTTTTGCCATACTAGAGTTTACTAACCTTGAGCAAAGGCTACTTACCGAAAATAAAATCCTCAATCAAATGCATGAAGATCTACTTAAATGGCGAGATGATTATTTTGCTGCCCAAAATCAGGCCAGAGGCGTTAACAAATACGATGTACCAAAACCTGTTCATAACATTTATTGGAATAATTTCTGCTTAAGTTTAAAAAAATATTTTAGAGGAGATGACCGTAAGATTTTACATTGGGGATTAGATCTCTCCGGTGGTAAAACCGTTCAATTAGAACTCATCGACCGTAACGGAAAAACAGTAGTAGACCCAATAGATATCAAGCAAGGGATCAATGAGCTATATGCCCGCATAAATAAGATGGGCGTATCAGAGGTAAACATTCGCCAAGAAGGCAATACTATTGCACTAGATTTCCCTGGTGCACAAGGATTATCGGCTAGTGATCTTATAAAGTCCTCTTCGATGTATTTTCAAATAGTTAATGAAAAATTCAGCCCGAATAATCCAGAGCTAGCCGATGCTACACAAAAATTTTTACAAGAAATTTGGAATGAAGCTGTAGTTACCAACTGTAAAGACATTGAAGACATCCATTTAATTGCAAGCAAACATTTATATGGTGATTCTTTAGACTCAGAATTAGTGCAACCTCGTTCTGAAGCCGCTAAAACACTTTATGAAAATGGATTGCGTTTTGTTCTTAGCGGGTCTATAAACAGCAATTTTAATGAAACCTATTCTAAAATTGCCATGCTTAGAGGAAGCGACTTTACTAGCTGGAATGGACAAACCCATCCTTTGCTTATTGTGTTTCGTAATTTTGCTTTAGAAGGCTCTAATTTAGAAAATATTCACGCTTCTTATGACCCTTCTAAAGGAAACTTTCTTGCATTTTCCGTTAAAGGCGCCTTCACAGATAAATCAGGAAATAAGCAATATCCCCGCGATAATTTACTAGCTTGGACTTCTCAGTTCTCTAAAGAAAAAATTCAAGGCACAGCTAGAGAAGCTTTTTCTGCAGGAAGAGGCTGGCGTATGGCTGTTATTCTCAACGGATCTATAATTAGCTCCCCTACTTTAGACTCAGAATTAAAAGATAGCGGAATGATTACTGGAAGCTTTACACAAAGAGAAATTAGCCAATTAGAAGCCGACCTTAAAGCAGGTTCTTTAAGTTTTACCCCTCATATTCTCGCTGAAAAAAATGTATCTCCAGAGCTGGGAGCTAAAGAGAGAATACAAGGTATTATTGCAACCATGATTGCCTTATGCCTCGTTATAGCAGCTATGGTAAGTTATTACCGCTTTGGTGGAATGATTGCTTCAATTGCCGTTATTTTTAACCTATTGATTTTATGGGCCACATTGCAAAACCTACAAGCAACTTTGAGTTTAGCTGGAATTGCAGGGATCATTTTAACAGTTGGCATGGCAGTTGATGCAAACGTTTTAGTCTTTGAAAGAATCCGCGAAGAGTTTCAGACAACAGGTCGTATTGCTATGGCTATTCATGTGGGCTATCGCAAAGCTTTCTCTGCAATCCTAGACTCTAATGTCACTACAATTATTGCAGCTTTAGTTCTACTGAATTTTGATTCAGGACCTATTAAAGCTTTTGCTATTACTATGATTATTGGAATTATCTCTTCCATGTTCACCGCACTTTTTATGACACGCTTTTTCTTCTCTAAATGGGTAGAGAACCCCAATCACAAAAAACTGAACATGTTAAATTGGTTTAAAACGAAAGACTTCAATTTCTTTAAATATGCAAAACCTGCGTTATTTCTTTCTTTTTGCGTGATTCTAATAGGCTCTTTTATGCTAGTTACTCAACGCAATACCATTTTTGGTATGGATTTTAGAGGAGGTTATGCGCTTACTGTTGAACTAACTCCTAATACAGAAAACAACTATAGACAATCTATAGAAAAAGCCCTTATAAATGCTGGTGCTACCAGTAATGAAATACAGATAAGAGAGCTTACTCCCAACAATCAGGCTCGTATCTTTTTGAGTAAGAGCTTGCAAGAAGAGGGCCATCCTTTTGCTAATCTGCCTTTTGAATATACCCTAAAAGAATCTAATTACCCTTATCAAACCAATCCAAAAATTGTATGGGTTGTGCAATCATTAGAAAAATCAGGGCTTGTATTAACTCTTTCTAGTCTACAAAGCTTAAATAAGCAATGGACAGAGGTAAGCGGACAGCTCTCTGATACAATGCGTAACAATGCTTTAATTGGAATTAGTATCGCTATGCTATGTATTCTTATATATATTACCATTCGCTTTGAATTTAACTATGCAATCAGCGCTATTTTATGTTTAGCTCATGATCTATTCTTTACTTTAGCCGCTATTGCCATCTTACATAGATTACATGTCCCCATTCAAATTGATCTGAATACAATTGCAGCACTTATGACAATTATTGGATATTCTTTGAATGATACAATTATCGTTTTCGATAGGATTCGAGAAGATATGCAATTTATGCGTAAAATGAGCTTAATCGATATCATGAATCACTCTTTAAATGTAACTTTAAGCAGAACCCTCATGACATCAGGGACTACCTTGCTTGTATTAGTTCCTCTTTTATTCTTAGGCGGATCTACTCTGTTTGGATTTTCTTTAGTTATGGTTATTGGTGTCATTTTTGGAACTCTATCATCATTGTTCATTGCAGCCCCTCTGATGAAGTTTTTTTGTGAACGGGAATTACAGAAATTAAGCAAAATGAAATTAAATGAGCGATAGGATACATGCATGATATTAAACTACTGCGATCCTATATGGGTTTATCCCAAAGTTGATCCAGAATGGCATAAAACAATTATTAAAGAGTTTAGCATTCATCCTGTTACAGCCTATGTTCTAGCTTCTAGAAATTTTAAAACTTTAGAAGAGATACATGATTTTTTATATGCTAAACTCCCCCATTTATTTGATCCGCATCTTTTTCCTGATATGGATAAAGCTGTGCATCGCGTCCTACAAGCCCTTTCTCAAAAGGAGAATATTCTCATCTATGGAGATAATGATGTCGATGGAATTACAGCAGCGACTCTTCTAACAGAATTTTTAAGATTTATTTGTGGAAATGTCTTTTTCTATATACCTAATCGCAATTCGCTTAAACAGAGTTTAATTCTTGATGCTATTGACTTTGCTATCCAAAAACAATGTAAATTAATTATTACAGTGGACTGCGGCATTACCGCTGCTAATGAAATTCAGGAAGCTGTTAAAAAAAATATCGATGTAATTGTAACAGACCATCATGAGCCTACTTCGAAGTTGCCTCACTGTATTGCCACATTAAATCCCAAGTTATTTAACAGCACTTATCCCAATCGAAATCTTACCGGAGTAGGAGTTGCTTTCAAACTAGCTCACGCTATTACAAATACCTTGATCGCAAATGGATCTATTAGTCCTACAAAAATCGATCTTAAACGCTATTTAGATTTAGTTGCTTTAGGTACAATTGCTGATATGGGTTCTCTTTTGGGTGAAAATAGAATCCTTGTGCGTTATGGCCTACGCCAAATGCGAAAAACCAGAAGAATTGGTCTTGCTAAGTTATTTTTCATCTGTAGTCTTAAATTAGGAGAGATCACTCCTATTGATATCGCTTCTAAAGTAGCACCCCGTCTCAATAGCCTGGGAAGAATCGCAGATCCTCTTAAAGGTGTGGAATTGCTATTGATTCGAGATGCTAATGCAGCTGAATCCTTAGCAAAAGAATTAGACTTAAATAACATTGAAAGACAAAAAATTGAAAGACGTGATTCTGAAGACTTAGAACAATATATTTTACGTAATCCTCAAATACTTCGTCAAAAAGCCATTGTCATCTCTTCTAATAAATGGCACCCTGGGATTATTCCCATTATTACCGCTCGTATTGCCAAGCAATATAATAGACCAACTGTGGTTATTTCCATTGATCAAGGCTTAGGAAAGGGCTCCATAAGAACAATTCCTGAATTCCCTCTTTTACAACATTTGCGTGAGAGTAGTGACCTTTTGGAAAACTTTGGTGGTCATGATTTTGCAGCAGGTCTGACCATTAAAGAAGAAAACATTCCCGCTTTTAAAAAGCAATTTATAAAAGCCGCTAATCTTCACCTCAAAGATCAGGATATCATTGCTAAAATTTATCTAAATGCAAATATACAGTTTGGAGATTTAACCTTTGATTTTATGGAATCTTTTAATTTGCTCGAGCCTTTTGGAAATGAAAACCCCGCCCCAATTCTCTATTGTGATGCTAAACAAATTTGGCCTCCAAAAATCGTGGGTAAAACCCATCTTAAACTCTATCTTGAACAACAAGATCGCATGTTGGAAGGTATTGCCTTTGGAATGGCCGACAAGAGACAGCGTTTACTTAAGAAAAAATTAATACTACATATTGCATTTACTCCTCATATTAATAACTTCTTAAATAAATCCAGCATCCAATTACAAGTTCGCGACTTTCAGCTTGCTAGCTTTCCTTAAAAATACAAACGCATCTTATGAAAAGTCCTGATGCGTTTGTTTTAAATTCTCTGATAAATTAGGAAACATCCTCATCTATATTAGAAATCATTTTATTCAGATAGCAACTTTGATATTGCTTAATATTATCAATATGCACAATCCATGCGGATCCTTTACGACAGGCTTTTAATAGACCAATACGTGTTGCATAGTAAATTTTTTGATAAGGCACTTTTAATAATTTAGCAGCTTGCTGAATCGAATAATACCCTTTTTTATTATCAAACAGTAACTCTCCATTATGCATAGACTTAGAACGAGAGTATTTCATTTTTTTATATTGATCTAAATCCTCCATATCAATAATCCAACGAGTTGGATTTTTATAAGCTTTTAACTTTTTTTGTTTAATCGCTACATAAATAGCTTGACGTGTCACCTTATTAATTTTTGCCGCTTCTGATAGCGTAACAAACTTTTTTTCCTCTGCGGGTTCGATTGAATTCATAGAGACACCTCTAATTTATAGTTATAATTAATTATAAAAAGCACATATTATCTTGTTGAAAGCAAAAAATTATCTTTTAATAATACTTTAATTTTAAACTAAACAGTGAATATTATAAAAATATAATTAACATTTTATTTTTATATATTCTATTTTTCAAAAATAGCAAAAAACTATGCTTAAATAAAAACTTAAAAGCTTATCGAAAATAATCCATTTAATGGCTCCTAAGTGTATCTTAAGCATTTTTTAGTCCATAGAAAAAACAATCTTATTTATTTCAACAAATTTTTGTTTTTTAGCAGAAGCATAAATTATATGTATATAAAAAATTAAATTTTAATAAAAACATATCAATTAAATCAAACAAATATATTTAAAAATAAATTTAAAATATAAATTTTTATAATTAATAGTAGTATATAAATTTATACTTTTTACAGATGAAATTAAGTAAAGAAAAAAATAATTCTATTTTTTTTTGTATAAACCTTGCGGTTCAAAATTATTTAGCCAGAAATGAAAAGTTCATTTTTAAAAAAATAATGAGTTAATAATTTCATCAATAATATAACTATATAAAGCCTTGCTTTCAATTTTAAATAATTATTATAAATTAAAAGGAAGTCAAAAGAAAAATAGCTTAGCTCTATTGTTCGTCATTCATAAAAAATTTAAAGATGATCCAGATATTATACGCGCTGCTGCAGGGTAAATTTTGAGATATAGATAAATCATTGATCGCATTCTTGATTTTATAAGTGAAAAAATAAAAACCACTAAGTTTAAGTACTTAGTGGTTTTTATAAAAACTTCATAAGAAACTCTCGAATCATGAGATTCAGATTTAAGTTTATACAGCTTCGAAACGATGCACTTTCTTATTTAGATAGTTTTCTCGATATTCTTTAATATCATCGACATGAACTACCCAAGCAGCTCCTCTACGATGTGCTTTCATAAGTCCTACGCGTGTTGCATAGTATACTTTCTGAGCAGGCACATTTAATATTTGAGCAACTTGATTAACGGAATAAAACCCTTTATGATTGTCAAATAAAAGTTCTCCGTTATACATCGATTTCGTACGGGAATACTTTCCATTACGATATAACTCAAGATCTGCAAGATCAATTGTCCATCTTGTTGCATCTTTTTTAGCTTTAAGCTTTTTTTGCTTAATTGCTACATAGATCGCCTGTCGCGTTACATTATTGATCTTAGCCGCCTCTGTAATCGACACAACCTTCTTACTTGAAGAATTTAATTCCTCTAATCCACCTTGGATTTCTTCTCTTTCCATTTTTATATATCCTCCAAAAAATCAAGATATCTTTTATCAAACTGAAGCAACCATCAACCGCAAAAACCAATAAACTAGAGGCGCTATTTGATTAAAATTAGTAATTAAACTATTTTAGTTGTTACTTCGAACAATTATTATGGCATATAAATGAATTGAAATCAAGCATATATTAATTTTTTAAATTAGAACAGCTATTAGAAAAACAGAAATAGACAATTGCTTTTTTCTAGCTATAAACTTTAACTTTGTCATAAGCTAAAATTATAGAATATTTAAATAAATGTTTTTATTATACTTAAAATCAAAGACTTAGAATCATGCTTCACCTTCTACTTATATTCGCATTAATTGTTAAGCTAATAGCCTTAGAAGCAGTAGAACCACCTAAATTAACAGCTAAAGAAACAAGGCTAAAAACAGAAGAAATTTTAAAAAACCATGTTTCTTATCAACAACTTAGCCCTGAACTGATTAAAAGAGCCCTCAAAAACTACTTAGAAGAATTAGATCCTTTAAAAACTTATTTCCTTGATTATGAAATAGTTAAGTGGAAAGACCCCTCTGATGAGCTTCTGAAAAAGGTTTTGGCGGAATATGCATTAGAAAAATTTACCGTTTTTGAAGAAATGCACCAACAGATGCTCCTGGCTATCGACAGAAGGACTTCTCTAGAAAAACAGCTGGAAAACACCCCGCTTCCTGAAGATGTTTCTCACTTAGAATTTAAAGATATTCCATGGGCAAAAAATGTAGACGTATTAAAAGATCGCCTATTGCGTATTAAATCATTGCAACTTCGCACTGCAACAAAAATAGACCCCGATATCCGCGATCGGTTTATACAAAGACTAACAAAAAGAAGGCTCTGTCGAGAAAACGATTTAAAAGGGAAAACAAACCAAGAAAAACAACGTATTGTTTTATCTTATGTTCTTAAATCCATAAGCTCAGCTTTAGATTCTCAAACCATCTATTTTACCCCCGCTGAAGCCAGTCAATTTATGATTCAAGTACAACAACGTTTATTTGGAATTGGAGCGCAGTTAAGAGATGATCTTAATGGGCTTACAGTAGTGCATATTCTAGAAAAAAGCCCAGCTAGCCTTCCTGATAAGCTAAAAATTGGAGATCGGATTGTCGCTGTAAACAACGAACCAATTATAGGCTTAGAAATCATAGAAGCTGTAGAACTTATTCGCGGGCCTCAAGGATCTTCTGTAATTTTAACAGTGCTGCGCGAGGTAAAAGAAGGAGAAAACGTTAAAGAAAACAAGCTAGAAATTGAGCTTATTCGCGGAGAAATCGTTTTAAAAGAATCCAGATTGGAAACACAGATAGAGCCATATGGTAATGGTGTGATTGCTATCTTACATCTATTTTGCTTTTATCAAGACAATCACAGCAGTTCTGCAACCGATTTAGCTAAAGCTATAGAGGAAATTAAGAAAAACTATCTTTTAAAAGGAATCATTCTTGATTTGCGTAATAACGCAGGAGGCCTGTTAACCGAAGCTGTAGCGGTGAGTGGTTTATTTCTTTCAAAAGGGATTGTTGTTTCTATTAAGGATAACCAAGATAAGGTTTTTCACTTGCGCAACTTAGAAAATAAAAAAGAGTGGGATGGTCCATTAATTGTCCTTACCAATCGCATGAGCGCTTCTTCTTCGGAAATCGTAGCACAAACTCTTAAAGACTATGGAAGAGCCATTATAATAGGCGATCCCGAAACATTTGGAAAAGGAACTTTTCAAACCTTCACTCTAGAATGCAATAATTTTGGTAAAGTAAACCCTAAGGGAGAGTATAAAGTAACTAGAGGTAGGTATTATACAGCCTCGGGAAAAAGCCCCCAACTCGTTGGAGTGACAAGTGATATTGTGCTTCCTGGCGTGTTATCCACCTTAGAAATAGGGGAGAAATATTCCAAGTTTCCTGTAGAAACAGATCATATTGAGCCCCATTTTGAAGATAACCTTGCTGATATTCCTTTTATCCACAAACAAAGGATTAGCAAGCTTTATCAAGAAGACAGACAATCGGTTCTACCTATTAAAAACTTAAGCCTTTTGAAAAAAAATGCAGAAAAGCGAGTTTCTTCTAACAAAAATTATCAAAATTTTTTGAAAGAAATGGCAAAGAAAGATGAACTAGGAGAGCCTACCTTATTCTTTGGTTTAAATGATTTACAATTAGAAGAAACAATTAAAGTAATGAAAGATTATATTTTATTAACAGAAAAAGAAAAAACTCTTGTCTCTCCATCTGCTTAAAAGGAATTAGTTTAGAAAAGGCTTGCCTTCTATTTATTAATAGTGAAAAATTATTCTTTCTAAAACCTCTTTTATTTTAAGTAAGAAATGAAAAAAGTACGTGTTCGCATTGCGCCATCTCCCACAGGAGATCCCCATGTAGGTACGGCATACATGGCCCTTTTTAATTACATTTTTGCTCACCATTTTGGTGGGGAATTCATTTTAAGAATTGAAGATACAGATCAAAGCCGCTCTAGACCAGAGTGTGAAAAAAATATTTACGAAGCTCTTAAATGGACCGGTATTACATGGAATGAAGGACCCGATATTGGAGGCCCTTTTGGACCTTACCGTCAATCAGAACGTACTGATATTTATCGCAAATATTGCCAACTGTTAATAGAGCAAAAAAAAGCCTATAAATGTTTTGCTACTCCCCAAGAAATCTCTGAAATGCGAGAAATGGCAGGCAAACTAGGAAAGCGCTTGGGCTATGATCGTAGGTATCGCAATTTAAATACCGAAGAGGTTGCTATACGAGAAAAAGAAGGACAACCCTATGTGGTTCGTCTTAAAATTCCTTTATCTGGCGAATGCGTTTTTGAAGATGCAGTTAAAGGACGAATTAGCTGTCCTTGGGCTGATATAGATGATCAGATTTTACTCAAATCCGATGGATTTCCTACCTATCATTTAGCAAATGTAGTTGATGATCACCTCATGAACATCTCTCATGTCATTAGAGGAGACGAATGGATGAGCTCAACACCTAAACATATCTTTCTCTATGAAAGTTTAGGATGGACCCCTCCTGTTTTTATGCACATGCCTTTACTTCTGGGCAAAGATGGTAAAAAATTATCAAAAAGAAAAAATCCAACTTCCATCTTCTACTATCGAGATAGCGGATATCTACAGGAAGCGTTTATCAATTTCTTAAGTCTAATGGGCTATAGCATGTTAAACGATAAGGAAATCTATGGTTTAGAAGAAATTATCCGTGAATTTGAACCCTCTCGTATTGGTACTTCTGGAGCCTATTTTGATATTCAAAAGTTAGATTGGCTTAACCAGCAATACTTGATTAATACCATCCCTGAGGATGCTTTATGGGAAAGAATCAAGGAGTGGTCATTCAATGATGCTTTTATGCAAAAACTTATGCCTCTTTGTCATACACGTATGAAAACCTTTGGCGATTTCATGCAGCTATGCGACTTTTTGTTTCTTAATAACCTTACCTATACAGATGAATTGTTCTGTCCTAATCAATTGACAAGAGAAAAAAGTGCCTCTGTTTTACAGACAATCATTTGGAGTATGGATGCACAGGAAAATTGGAAACGCTCAGGGATTGAAAGAGCTTCTCATGAGGTCTCTGAGAAATTTGACATCCATCATAAAAAAATGGTAATTCCCTTATTATATGGAGCTATTACAGGAAAACGTCATGGACTGCCTTTGTTTGACTCCGTAGAACTTCTAGGGAAAGATAGAGTACGCGCCAGGTTGCTAAATGCTATTCAATACTTAGGTGGACTTTCTAATAAAAAATTAGATTTCTTGACAAAAGCATGGGATACAAAAGATTGCAGATCTTTATAATTAATGGAAGCTTTCGCAAGAAGATTGCTCCGATTTGTCGGAGATAATATAATGGCGCTGATAACCACCACCACCTGTACATGCACAAAGAAGCCCCAAGGAAATCCCTAAAATAAAACACTGTACTTTCATAACAACCTTTTGATCTTTATGCCTATTCCCCAAGATTCTTCCGTTTGTAACCAGCTATACTCTCGAAAAAATCCAGCATTTATCTCTATTTCAGAGCGTATACTCTTAACAAAACCTGAGTCAACAAAAAAGACATTCCATCTTGTTCTAGACATCCAAAATACCGCTATTACCTTTAAACCGGGAGATGCCATCGCTATTTATCCTGAAAATGATCCCCTTATAGCATTAGAAATCTCCCAATTTCTACAACAAGATCTAGAGCAACAGGTTTACTATGCTCGTAGCAATAAAACCCTTTCTTTATATGAGCTATTAATAAGAAAGGTAAATACCGCTCGATTGACCTCTCATATGTTAAAAACATTTTGCGCACATACACAAAACTCCCAAGAAAAACAACGGTTAGAAGAGCTACTACATCCTCAATCCAAAGAGCATTTAAATCGGTATTTAACCCAAACCGATTTAATAGACTTTTTAAAAACATATGATGCTACAAACATTCCTCTCGAAAAATTTTGTGAAAACCTCTCTTCTCTATTACCTCGATTTTATTCTATTGCCTCCTCACAACTAGCTTATCCCCATCGTTTAGAATTGACCGTCGTTTTAGTAGAGTATAAAAAAAATAACCGTATTCAATATGGGACGGGAAGTCATTTTTTATGTAACTTAGCCAAGTTAGAAGAGACTAAGCTAGCTGTTTACATACAATCCACTACAGACTTTACCCTTCCAGAAGATCCAACAGCTCCCGTAATTATGGTAGGACCTGGAACTGGGGTAGCTCCCTTTAGAGGCTTTATTCAAGAAAGGATCTTTAAAGGACATACAGGGAAAAACTGGTTATTCTTTGGAGAAAGGAATCGAAAATACGATTTCTTTTATCAAGATTTTTGGGAAAATCTAGTTGCTACCAAAAAGCTCCATCTTGATCTAGCTTTTTCTCGCGATCAAAAAGATAAAGTCTACGTGCAACATAAACTTCTTATGCAAGCTCAAGAGATCTGGCGCTGGCTTCAAGAAGGTGCCTATTTCTATCTTTGTGGAGATGCAAAACAGATGTCTAAAGACGTAGAGAACACTCTAGAACAAATCATTTGCAACCAAGGACAGATGAACCAAAAAGAGGCCTTGAGCTATATCAAGGCCCTTAAAAAGCAAAAACGCTATGTGAAAGAAGTGTATTAACATTCCATCGTGGTAAGAATGCAAAAACACTGCAACCCATCGCCACATCCAAAATCTGTTAATCCATTGCCAGAAGTTACTGTAATCCCTACCTGAGAAACCTCTAGTTGCATCACTCTTGCAATAGATTGACGCATCTCATCAACGCGATTTTGTAGTCTTGGCCTTTTGCCTTCAATGGTAAGCGCCACATGTTGTACTTCTTGTTTCCTTAAGGTTTTTAAAGCATGTTTCAGATAGATCTGCGAACTGGTCACTCCTTCTTGATGACAGAGTTTAATAGCAATATCACCTAAAATAGCAATACCTGTAACAGAAGTAATCGCGTTACAAATCGCATGAAACACCACATCTCCATCTGAATCTGCATCTAAACCAGGGGCTTCTGGAAAGATTAATCCTCCAATTATACAGGGCTTGATCGCACCTGGGTCTAAAAATCGATGACTATCCTGACCAATCCCTATGCGTGTGTAAGGCATTTTTACCCTCCGATTCTAGTTTGTATTTTTTTCCTTTTTTCATGTCGTATAATAGCTAGCTGAATTAATTGATCGATGAGTTGAGAATAGGAAAGACCGCTGATCTCCCACAACTTAGGATACATGCTAATTCGCGTAAATCCAGGAATGGTATTGATTTCATTAACTAAAAGTTCTTGATTTTTCGTTAAAAAGAAGTCCACTCGTGCCATACCCTCACAGCATAGGGTTCGGAAAACGGTCATTGCCATTGTTTGAATGTGTGTAATCTGCTTTTTAGCAAGAGAAGCTGGAATATGTAGCTTAGCTCTTTTAGCATCGAGATATTTCGCTTCATAAGAATAAAACTCATGTAAAGGTTCTATTTCTCCTGGCAAAGAAGCCTGCAGATCTTCATTACCTAAAACAGCACATTCGATTTCTCTTCCTTGAACATACTTTTCTAGCAAAATTTTGCGATCATATAAAAAAGCATTTTTGATCGCTAAAAGATAGGTTACTTGGTTGCTTACCTTGGTTATTCCTATAGAAGATCCTGTATTGGCGGGGTTTACAAAGAAAGGACAACCTAATTCGAGAACAACTTCTTCAAAAGCAGGAATCTCTTGGTAATCATGTAGACAAATAAAAGGGGCTACAGGAATATCAGCTTGTTGCAAAAGACGTTTCATCACATCTTTATCCATACCCATAGCAGAGCCAAGCACACCAGCACCTACAAAAGGAATATTCGCTAATTGTAATAATCCTTGTATCGTTCCATCTTCTCCATATACTCCATGTAAAATAGGAAAAATAACATCCAAATCTAAACTTTCTTGCAGCTTAGAATCTTTATAACTCACGATCTGTTTACATTCTTCTATTGGAACAATGGCTAATTTCTCTGTGAAATTCTCTAATATTGCATTAGAAAAAACCATTTTTCTTAAAGTTTCCTGGGTTTCTAGATGCCACTGCCCTTGTTTATTAATACTCATTAAAACCGGCTCATATTTTTCTAGATCTAGTGCTTCAAGAATGTTTTTCGCTGAAATTAAAGAAACCTCATGTTCTGTTGATTTGCCTCCAAAAAGAAGACCTAATCTGACTTTCTTTTTCATGATTTCACCTTAAGTACAACTGTTATGCTATGAAAGATCCTTATTTCTCAATAGCTATTTTACGCTATCAACTTTGATAAAATCTTACAATTTAAGGACAAACATTTGACAAAACGATCTATTCCTCCTATTCTTGAGGTTTACTCAAAGGCTTAAATAGTATGCTAAAAATCAAAGGGAATCATCCCCTCAAAGGTCAAGTAAAAGTAGCGGGCGCAAAAAATTCGATCACTAAACTTTTAGTAGCCTCTCTTCTATCCAATAAAAAATGCATTTTCCATAATGTGCCAGATATTTCTGAAGTAGAGATAACCGTTGCGCTTTGTCAAGAAATCGGGTCTCAAATCGCTTGGGATCGTTCAAGCGGAATCATTGAAATTATCACACCAGAGCTTAAAAGCTGTTACATTCCTCAACGCTTTTCAGGTTCTAACCGTATCCCTATTTTAATGATTGGCGCTCTTCTAGGCCGCACTGATGAAGATATTATTGTTCCAACAGCTGGTGGGTGCAATATCGGTAAAAGACCTATTGATTTTCATATTCATGCATTAGAGAAGCTAGGTGCACAGATTGAATATCGCCGCATGAAAAAAGAAGGTGCATATTTTGCAAGAGCACATCATGGTCTAGTAGGAAATATCATTACCCTGCCCTATCCTTCTGTAGGAGCTACAGAAAATACCATTCTATCCGCTGTTAGCGCAAAAGGCACAACCGTTATTAAAAATGCAGCCATAGAACCAGAAATCGTTGACCTGATGCTCTTTTTACAAAAGCTAGGGGTAACCATTGAAATGGATGTAGATCGCACAATCCGCATCCAACAGACTAAGGTTTTCTACGAAGTAGAGCACACAGTCATTCCAGATCGCACAGAAGCCGCTTCCTTTGCCTTAGCTGCTATTGGTACAAAAGGCAAAGTTTTAGTAGAAGGTGCCCAGCATCAACCGATGATCTCGTTCTTAAATAGATTGCGCGAGGTTAATGGAGGCTTTGAAGTGAAGAAAAACGGCATTGAATTCTTCTGCAACGGTTCTCTACGCGGTGGCATTCATTTAGAAACCGATGTACATCCAGGGTTTTTAACCGATTGGCAACAGCCCTTTGTCGTGTTGCTAACCCAAGCACATGGAGCTTCTGTTGTCCATGAAACGGTTTATGAAAATCGCTTTGGATATATAGAAACATTAAAAAGCATGGGGGCGGATATCCAACTATTCACCCAGTGTTTAGGAGGTCGTTTGTGCCGCTTTGCTGCACAAAATTACCAACACAGCATTGTGATCCAAGGTCCAACATCTCTTCATGCAAAAGAGATTTGTATCCCCGATCTACGCGCGGGATTCGCCTATGTCTTAGCAGCACTACTCGCTCCTGAAACCAGCTTACTTAGCGGCGTTCACTATCTGAAACGAGGGTATGAGAAAATCGTCGAAAAGCTCTCTTCTATCGGAGCGCACATCGAATATGCATCACAAAAAAGCGTTCCTATTCCTCTATCGGAATGTGTAGCTACTATTTCTCAGCTCTCTCAAGCCAAAGCAGTAAGCAAATAAGTTTTTATATCGATTCATTAGACTTCTTGCGTAATTAGATTTTTGCTATACTTCTTTCCTAAATGGAGGGAAAGGAAAAATTACTTAGAGCCTGTTTAAAATCTTTTCAAAAGTAGCGCAATAAAAGCAAGAACCACCATATTCAGGCTTGTAGTAGTTTTCTTTCGCAATTTTCCATAGCCTGCGACATTTTTCTATCCACACAAAAGAACGCTCTACAACCCATCTTTTGGGAATAACTGTAAAAGTATGAAGTGTATTTCTTTTGGCTATTTCTACTATACATCCTAATATCTCCTGCACGCTCTTTGCAAATTTCTCTCCAGAATATCCTCCATCTGCTAAAACATTTTTTACACCAAACAAATGGTTTTTATGTAGTGAAAATGCTTCTATACTCGTTTGTTTTTAAATTAAGATTTAACTAAGCAAAATTTCCTAGATAAAAGAGGTTGCAGTTCTTCCCGATATTTAGGAATTTTTTCAAAAAAAGCACAAATTGCCTTCTTAAAATCTAAGAATTTTTCATAATATCGATTATTGCGGACTTTTTTATTCATGAATCGCCAAAGGCGTTTTTTTATTCCTGATATTTTTTTCCCTGCATCATATCCTTATCTTCTCCGCTGTATCAGTATTTTTAACACTTTGAGCATCAATAATTACAAAGCTTATTTTTTCTTTCCGACCACTGCTTTTTCTGACCTCGCCAACCAATTTTTTTTAAAACTATTTCAAGAATACTCTTAGAATTTTTATCATCTTTTTTATTCCAAAGAGGGAAATAATAATAACATAATTCCCATTTAGGATATTCTATGGGTAACATACGCCACTGGC
>NZ_JAAVTY010000190.1:0-1075 GCF_018642185.1 Candidatus Rhabdochlamydia sp. W815
TGCATCCATACATAGGGGATCTATAGCTCTTTTTCTAAATCCTGTGACTAGGTAATGAGATAAACATCCACTTTCAAAGCCAACAACGATTTCTGGAAAATCTCTTTTGGAAAAATAATCTGCTAGTAAATCAGGATCTGTTTTTTCTGAACCTTCATGGATAATCTTACCTTGTTCATTTAATACACAGATAAAAGTTCTTTTCATTGATACATCTAATCCAATATAATGCTTCATGGGTTGCTCCTCATTTTTTTGCTCTTTAATGAGCGGTTTTGAGATTTGAAAAAATCTCGTTTATATTGGAGAGTTTATACTACTCCGTTTAAGGAGCAACCCCTTCTTTGTGTGCAATTATGGCATGTCTAATATTTACCAGAATGGACTCGCTCTTCATTGTACTCTTTTACCCATTTGTCCACATCCATTTGTAGTTCTTCTAGACTATGATAAACTTTTTGCCTAAATGCTGATGCAGAAAATTCATTTTGAATCGTCTGATGAAACCTCTCACAGATTCCGTTGGTTTGAGGATGTCTTGCCTTTGTTCGAGTATCTTCAATATCTTCTATTGTAAGATAGAGCTCATATTCATGGTATTCCCGACTCCCACAGCACTCTGTACCTCTGTCGGTAAGTATTCTTAACACTCTTAACTCTTGTTCTTCAAACCAGGGTATTGTTTTATCATTTAATACTTCTGCTGCTACTAGTGCATTTTTTCTGTCATACAACTTAGCAAAAGCAACTTTACTATAGGTATCAATCACTGTTTGCTGATAGATCCTTCCCACACCTTTAATAGTGCCTACATAATAAGTATCTTGTGCAACAAGATAGCCTGGATGTTATGTTTCTATCTCTCGATGAGCTTCTTTTTCTTCTTTAGCTTTTTCAAGCGCTCTTAATTGATCTTCTGTAAAGATCAAGTGATCTTGAGCTGCTTTTGCTTCTAACGCCTTTAGTCTCTTCTTAAATGTTTCTAGATCATGCCTTAGCCATATCGATCTGACCCCTCCAGGAGAAACAAGAATTCCCTTCTTTTTCATCTCATTGGAAACTCGGAGCTGTCCAT
>NZ_JAAVTY010000191.1:0-1061 GCF_018642185.1 Candidatus Rhabdochlamydia sp. W815
GTTTTTTCTGAACCTTCATGGACAATCTTACCTTGTTCATTTAATACACAGATAAAAGTTCTTTTCATTGATACATCTAATCCAATATAATGCTTCATAGGTTGCTCCTCATTTTTTTTGCTCTTTAATGAGCGGTTTTGAGATTTGAAAAAATCTCGTTTATATTGGAGAGTTTAACCTACTCCGTTTAAGGAGCAACCCCTTCTTTGTGTGCAATTATGGCATGTATATAAAAGCTTTCTCTTGAATATCCTATGTATATAAAAGCTTTCTCTTGAATATCCTATGTGCTTACATGCTTGGGACACGTTCCCAAGGGCTTGAGCTAGTTTTAAAAGGCCTAGTTTATTTTTTATCACTTTTCTCTCTATTGCTATATTCATAAATTACCACTTTGCTATTTGCTTATGCAACTACGGCATCACGCCGCAGTTGCATAAGCTGTTTTTCTTTGCTATTTACCACTAAGTGTCAATTTAAGTCTTGTCTATTACATTTAAAACTAGCTCAAGCCCTTGGGAACGTGTCCCAAGCATGTAAGCACATGGGATATTCAAGAGAAAGCTTTTATACATACAAAGAGCTTTATGAAAAAGGCGGAGAAGCCGCATTACAAGAAATCTCTAGAGAGACTAAAGGCGTTAGAAGCAAAAGCAGCTCAAGATCACTTGATCTTTACAGAAGATCAATTAAGAGCGCTTGAAAAAGCTAAGAGCCTGTTTAAAATCTTTTTAAAAGTGAGGATATTCTGGAGAAAGATTTGCAAAGAGTGCACAGGAAATATTAGAATATACTAGTGCCGATTCAAACGGCTAGCTTAATGGGATTTAAGTCAACGACTTGAAACTTGTCGTTTATCCTACATTTCAAAATATCTGTTATTTTCGGTATCTCTTCTAAGAAGAATCCTCTAATTGCCTGAAAAAAAGTCACCGACGTTTCGTAATATCGATTGTATACCTTCTTTTCCTTTAAGATCTTCCACAAGCGTTCAATAGGATTCAAATTCGGCGAATAAGGAGGGAGATAGTGCACTTTAATCCTAGAAGACATCAGAAACT
>NZ_JAAVTY010000192.1:0-1016 GCF_018642185.1 Candidatus Rhabdochlamydia sp. W815
AGTTTCTGATGTCTTCTAGGATTAAAGTGCACTATCTCCCTCCTTATTCGCCGAATTTGAATCCTATTGAACGCTTGTGGAAGATCTTAAAGGAAAAGAAGGTATACAATCGATATTACGAAACGTCGGTGACTTTTTTTCAGGCAATTAGAGGATTCTTCTTAGAAGAGATACCGAAAATAACAGATATTTTGAAATGTAGGATAAACGACAAGTTTCAAGTCGTTGACTTAAATCCCATTAAGCTAGCCGTTTGAATCGGCACTAGTATATATGAAAACTTAAAAAATGTTTTTCAAGAGGCTATGGGAGAACAATTTTCTATTTCCCAGGCTAAAAATCATGAGAAATCAGATATAGTAGAAAATTACTTACAACATTCACTAAATTTATCCTCAAAAAATGTAAAAAATGCATTTTTTGAATTTATGACAAGATATCGAAGTGAAATTAGGGATACTTTTGTTACATTTACATTTACCCTCTTATCTGTAGATCCTATATATGCAGAATTAAAAGGCGATTCTCGAAAAGAGAGTAAAGAATTCGAAAAAAATAATCCTCCTCCTATTCCTTGGGCAACACATCCTTCTGGGAGGGCTATTTCTAATCCTCTTTATAAGCTGGCTTCTCAACGAGTAACTAAAGAAAAAAGTCTACTGAAAAAAATCATGGGATTTTTCCATAAATGCTTTGCAAGAAAATCTTGTCCGATCCCTCAAGCCCGCTATACTCTACATGCTTTTGATAGTGGTTTTGAATGCGATGCAGAAAGTGAAAATTTTACAAGACCTTTAAATGTTTCTCGCAATAAGGATCCTATTTATACAGAAATAAAAAATAGCAAAAAAAGAAATCCTCAGAGCCTGTTTAAAATCTTTTCAAAAGTAGAGCAATAAAAGCGAGAACCACCATACTCAGGCTTGTATGTAGTTTTCTTTCGCAATTTTTCCATAGCCTGCGACATTTTTCTATCCACGCAAAAGAACGCTCTACAACCCATCTTTTGGGAATAA
>NZ_JAAVTY010000193.1:0-1002 GCF_018642185.1 Candidatus Rhabdochlamydia sp. W815
AAGTCAGCTATCTGGCTAGGGGTCAGTTTTTTCATACTCAATAGCTTAACACAAAACAAAATATTTTTCTATCCGATTGAATCGGAACCACTATATACTCGTTTACATTCAAATTAAGAGTTTGAATGCATAAACATTTTTATATAAAAGATAACATCTTCTTGCAAGATAGAGCAATTTTTTCAAAAAAACCTAGTTATACAATTCTTAATTTGAAATCAAACTAGTATATAGTAGTGCCAATTCAAACGGCTAGCTTAACGGGGTTCAAGTCAACGACTTGAAACTTGTCGTTAATCCTATATTTTTCTATGTGATTGAATCGGAACCACTATATATAGTGAATTAAATTTATTTTTTCTTAAGTAATTTGTATAATTCAAAATATGACATACTCAAGAGATTTAAGAATAAAAGCTTTAAAATATTTAAAAAGATGTGGTTCTCCTTTAGCGGTGGCTCAGGCTTTTGGAGTTTCTCCTCGTTCTCTTCTAAATTGGAAAAAGTTAGAAAAGCAAGGCAATTTAGCTCCCAAGTTGAAGCAAAGATCACTAAGTAAACTCAATAATGAAAAGTTAAAACATTATATTCAAGAACATGCTGATGCTTATCTTAGAGAAATAGCAGAGGCATTTGGAACAACAATTTATGCATGTAAAAGATTGAAAATAACCTTAAAAAAAAGACATTTTTCTATAAAGAAAGAGATGAAAAGAAACGAGAAGAGTTTAAACAAAAGCTAGAAAATATTCCTGAAGAGAATCGAGTTTACATCGATGAAAGTGGAATTAATGAATACCTCCAATGCGAGAAAGGAAGAGGTATTCGTGGAGAAAAAATATATGGGGCTGTCTCTGGTAATCGTTTTTTCAGAGAAAGTTTTATAAAGGCGTTCAAAAGACTTTGCAGACATCCGGGAAACAATTGCGATTGCATTTTGCTGGAGCTCTTTGCCTGACAGGAATGAAGATTGTTACAGAGGAATATAAGACAGTTGATGCC
>NZ_JAAVTY010000194.1:0-999 GCF_018642185.1 Candidatus Rhabdochlamydia sp. W815
TATAGAAATAGACGAAAAAGGTTTGGTCTTCGGTTCAATCTAATTGCGGGCATTTATAATCTGGAGCTATGTTAATGGGTTTTGAAAGAGGTCTAATGTCTATTACGGCTTCTAAGAGCCAACTTCTTTTCGTCTTTGCCTATTTCTTCGGTTTTTCTCCTACAAAAATTTTAGCTGCTTTTCCTAATGTACTTTTCTATTTCTAAAAAGATGTGTTTTAAGCTATTTTTGGCTCGCCATAAATAAATTCTTTTTGTTCGATCAGCATCTTGTGCATGATCATGGATAACTTTCTACCTACTGCTAAAGTGGCTTTCTTCATCCCTTTTTTTCGCATAATTTTTAAACCCCAAGCTTTCACTTTACTCCATTTCTTACTTTGTGTGAGCATTACCATTCCAGCCTCAACTAACAAGGACCTAAGTTCATTGGATCCACATTTCGAAATTCTTCCCTGTCTTTGCACTTATCCAGAGGCATATTGTTTGGGAGTCATACCAAGATAAACTCCTACTGATTTAGAGTCTTTGAAGCGGGCTGGATCAAAAATTTCTGTTTTATAGGTTCATGCTGTTACAGGTCCTATGCCAGGAATTGTCATGAGCTGCTTTACTTCTTTATCTTGACTGACCAGTCTTAGAGCCTGTTTAAAATCTTCTCATTAAGGTATAATGATAGTTTTCATAAAACCTTTGGAGGTAGTTATGACCCGCTCTTATCCAAGCGATATTTCTCGTAAACAATTTAGCAAAATCCATCTAATACTTGAGTCTACACACAAAAAAACACGTCCACGAAGAGTTGATCTATATGATATTTTTTGTGGAATTTTGTACATTTTAAAAAGTGGTTGCCAGTGGCGTATGTTACCCATAGAATATCCTAAATGGGAATTATGTGATTATTATTTCCCTCTTTGGAATAAAAAAGATGATAAAAATTCTAAGAGTATTCTTGAAATAGTTTTAAAAAAAATTGGTTGGCGAGGTCAGAAAAAGC
>NZ_JAAVTY010000195.1:0-965 GCF_018642185.1 Candidatus Rhabdochlamydia sp. W815
ATCTACAAACATGCTATGCTCGGGTGCACAATAGATGTTTTTTCAAGTATTTATATGTTCTTTTTTGTGCACTTCAAGGTTGAAAGGGCCCTTCTAACAGGGAGGGTATCTAGGACTTAAAAAGCTTCATGCTAAAACCCAAATGCCTAAAAGAAGAAGCAAGAAAAATCCTTTAACAAAACAAGACAAAAAAAATAATCAATTCCTCTCCAAAGAACGTGTAATTAATGAAAATGCTATTGGTCTGCTTAAGCGATTCAAAATTTTAGCTGATCGTTATAGAAATAGACGAAAAAGGTTTGGTCTTCGGTTCAATCTAATTGCGGGCATTTATAATCTGGAGCTATGTTAATGGGTTTTGAAAGAGGTCTATTTTTTAGTTGATCATTTACAGTTTCAATAATAGCTCTTTTACGAAGAAGTACTTTATCCCGGAGATTCATGAACTTATTTTTCATTTGGGCAAGGTCTCTCCTTGTGTTTGATTGTTAAAAATCACAATAGAGATTCTTTCATCGCCTGCCTATTCTTTTTTTTAATTCTTCTGTGCACTTCAAACTTGAAAAGATAAGGTTTATTTCGGAATGAAACTTGATTTTAGAATCCTTAAATATCCTAAAATCATGTCTTCTACCTTTGGAAAAAAACGACTTGAAACTTGTCGTTAATCCTATATTTTTCTATACGATTGAATCGGAACCAATATAGACTCTCTTAGAGCCTGTTTAAAGTCTTTTCAAAAGTAGAGCAATAAAAGCGAGAACCACCATAGGTATCTCTCAAAAGAAGTTCCAGTCAATAGATTTCTTGCATAACCCCTTATTTTAAAGCTTTCATTTATAGATTCCTAATCTTAACAAAAGCATTTCCAGCTATGAACCTATCTTGAATTAAATTTACTGTTTTAAAGATACTTGCCGACTTAAGAAATTCATCCAATATCCCAGTAGTCCAAACATTAATAG
>NZ_JAAVTY010000196.1:0-962 GCF_018642185.1 Candidatus Rhabdochlamydia sp. W815
AGAAGGAGAAATTCAAACGACAGTAATGGATCATCATGGCTTAGTGGCTGCCATTTGTCAGGACTTAAAAATTGCTGAAAGGATTGACAATCGTCTGCCTTCAGGTGCTCAAAGGAAAGTTAGTCCAGGAATAGCAGCGGTGGCTATGATCATCCATGGTCTGGGCTTTACGAAAAGATAGTACCGATCATGAGCTAGGCTGTGCTCTCGATAATATTGCAGAGTATGGTGCAAGCAAATTATTTTCTGAAGCTGCTTACTATAGGTCAAAAATCGTTGCAAATTACCTAAAAACATCTAGAGTAGAAATCAAATTCTTGCCTCCTTATTCTCCCGATCTCAATCTGATTGAACGCCTTTGGCGATTCATAAATAAAAAAGTCCGCAATAATCGATATTATGAAAAATTCTTAGATTTTAAGAAGGCGATTTGTGCTTTTTTTGAAAATATTCCTAAATATCGGGAAGAACTGCAGCCTCTTTTATCTAAGAAATTTTACTTAGTTAAATCTTAATTTAAAGATAAACGAGTATAACCCCTTCTTTATGTGCAATTATGGCATGTTTATTGGTTTATGGAGCCTAAGCGTCCTCTACTCTCGATAATAAGCTTGCTCCGAAAAAACCAGTAAGCATTGCTGCATAATCCCTCCATATGAAGAGTTAAATCTTGCTATTCTGTATCCATTTCCTGCTTCGATCCAAGGTATGTCTTCTGATGGCTTTTCCACCATTCTTTTTACTTCAGTAATTGTCTCAGGAACTCGTGTCACCCACAAATAGTCATTATTTTTCAGTAGCCTCTCCTTCTTGTACAGAGCCGAATCTGCTATCCACCTGGAGGGCTTATCTAGATCTATTTAAGAAC
Source organism: Candidatus Rhabdochlamydia sp. W815 (assembly GCF_018642185.1). Lineage (NCBI taxonomy): Bacteria > Pseudomonadati > Chlamydiota > Chlamydiia > Parachlamydiales > Candidatus Rhabdochlamydiaceae > Candidatus Rhabdochlamydia > Candidatus Rhabdochlamydia sp. W815. Next base: position 869 of record NZ_JAAVTY010000196.1, read on the forward strand.
GAAAATTCTCTACGTTTTTGATGGTTTCGTGGAAAGACACTTTGTCAGAGCTATTCCCATCTAAAGGATCCATCCACAAAGGAATAGAACTCGG
>NZ_JAAVTY010000197.1:0-959 GCF_018642185.1 Candidatus Rhabdochlamydia sp. W815
AAGATCAATTAAGAGCGCTTGAAAAAGCTAAAGAAGCGCATGGTGAAATAGAAACACAACACCCTGGCTATCTTGTTGCACAAGATACCTATTATGTAGGCAATATTAAAGGTGTGGGAAGGATCTATCAGCAAACAGTGATTGAAACCTATAGTAAAGTTGCTTTTACTAAGTTGTATGACAGAAAAAATGCACTAGTAGCAGCAGAAGTATTAAATGATAAAACAATACCCTGGTTTGAAGAACAAGAGTTAAGAGTGTTAAGAATACTTAACCGTAGAGGGACAGAGTACTGTGGGAGTCGGGAATACCATGAATATGAGCTCTATCTTACAATAGAAGATATTGAACATACTCGAACAAAGGCAAGGCATCCTCAAACCAACGGAATCTGTGAGAAGTTTCCTCAGACGATTCAAAATGAATTTTCTGCATCAGCATTTAGGCAAAAAGTGTATCATAGTCTAGAAGAACTGCAAATGGATTTGGATAAATGGGTAAAAGAGTACAATGAAGAGCGAGTCCATTCTGGGAAATATTGTTATGGGAAGACACCATGGCAAACATTTCAGGATGCAAAGCATCTAGCACAAATGAAAAAGCTAGACACATTACACCAAATTGACACTGTCAATGAAGTGCTGTCTGTCAACTCAAGTTCTGTCTAGGACAAGTCGTTGACTTGAACTCCATTAAGCTAGCCGTTTGAATCGGCACTACTATGTATAAAAAGGGTTTTCTTCAAAAAAAATACTTTAATTTCAATTAATGATGGTGGCCACCTCCATGCCTTCCGTGATGACCGCCTCCATGTCTATGATGGTTGTGCCAATTATCTTCATTATCAAACTATATTCCATAGTCTTTTCAAGTTTGAAGTGCACAGAAGAATTAAAAAAAGAATAGGCAGGCGATGAAAGAATCTCTATTGTGATTTTTAACAATCAAACACAAGGAGA
>NZ_JAAVTY010000198.1:0-916 GCF_018642185.1 Candidatus Rhabdochlamydia sp. W815
GAAGAATTAAAAAAAGAATAGGCAGGCGATGAAAGAATCTCTATTGTGATTTTTAACAATCAAACACAAGGAGAGACCTTGCCTAAAGGCTACCATCACACTTTGGGACTAAACATCTTAGAAATATTTCTTGTGTAGAGTAATTGGGGATTATTTATTAGATCTCTTGCATAACCAATCAGCAATCTAAAATTTTAAAGTATTTTAATCCGTGAGATATGATTGTTTGAGCGATATAGCTGGGAATGCTTTTGTTAAGATAGGAATCTATAAATGAAAGCTTTTAAAATAAGGGGTTATGCAAGAAATCTATTGACTAAAACCCAAAACTGAGGTCCATAAGGATAAAAACATTCTTAACAGTTTTTTGATGTAAATTAAAAAAAAATTATATATAGCAGTGCCAATTCAAACGGCTAGCTTAACGGGGTTCAAGTCAACGACTTGAAACTTGTCGTTAATCCTATATTTTTCTATACGATTGAATCGGAACCACTATATACTAGTGCCGATTCAAACGGCTAGCTTAATGGGATTTAAGTCAACGACTTGAAACTTGTCGTTTATCCTACATTTCAAAATATCTGTTATTTTCGGTATCTCTTCTAAGAAGAATCCTCTAATTGCCTGAAAAAAAGTCACCGACGTTTCGTAATATCGATTGTATACCGTCTTTTCCTTTAAGATCTTCCACAAGCGTTCAATAGGATTCAAATTCGGCGAATAAGGAGGGAGATAGTGCACTTTAATCCTAGAAGACATCAGAAACTCTTCTAGTTTCTTATTTTTGTTTGATCTTGCATTATCCAAAATTACATGAATAATTCGAGCCTCTGTCTGTTTTTCTAGCTTCTTGAAAAAATCGAGCATTGCATCGGCATCAACTGTCTTATATTCCTCTGTAAAAATCTTCATT
>NZ_JAAVTY010000199.1:0-916 GCF_018642185.1 Candidatus Rhabdochlamydia sp. W815
TTTAATATAGCTTCAATAATAAGGGCTGCGGAAAATAAGGAATGGACAATTTCCAGAAAAATTCAAATTACTCTTTTAATGTCCTGTACCCTGCAGGACATTAAAAGAGTAATTTGAATTTTTGTAGAAATCAGCCCTATTGTTTCTTTTGCGAAAAAAACAATATGGATCTCTTCATGAATAAAAAACGATTACCACCCAGGCACATTCAAAAACATTCAGGAGTGACTCCTCAGCCTGATCTTAAACTTATTCAAACTCTTGATACCATTACTGATCCTAGAGGAGCATCCTGCAATTTTATTCATCCTCTTATAACGATACTTTTTATCACAATCGTTTGTTCTTTGTGTGGTGCTGATGATTGGGAAGCTATTGTGTTACAGGCCCATTCAATCAAAGAATGGTTGAATCAGTTTGTAGATATGACAAACGGAGTCCTATGCATAAGAACTTTTAAACGTGTTTTTTCCATATTGGATCCAAGTGAGTTTGAGAAAATACAGCAAACTTTATCTGATTTTATAAAAGAAAAAAAATCTGGAGAAATCGTTAGTTTTGATGGGAAAACTATGCAAGGTACCTCATATTCAGGAAAAGGTCAGTCTTTTCAAGTTTGAAGTGCACAGAAGAATTAAAAAAAGAATAGGCAAGCGATGAAAGAATCTCTATTGTGATTTTTAACAATCAAACACAAAAAGAGACCTTGCTTAAAGGCTACCATCACCTAACCTATGACCAAAGATGTCAGATTTATATTTTACAAGCTAGAGGAGATACATCTAGCTCAATAGCAACCATTCTAAAAGTTCATCATGAACCTATCTTGAATTGAATATAAATTTTCGCTATGATACCAGATCTTTTTATTTTTTAACTAAAGACAGATGACATGAGCAAGCAAGGATTAAATGAA
>NZ_JAAVTY010000019.1:0-17506 GCF_018642185.1 Candidatus Rhabdochlamydia sp. W815
TAACAAAAGCATTTCCAGCTATATCGCTCAAACAATCATATCTCCTGGATTAAAATACTTTAAAATTTTAGATTGCTTATTGGTTATGCAAGAGATCTATTATCTACAAACATGCTATGCTCGGGTGCACAATAGATGTTTTTTCAAGTATTTATACGTTCTTTTTTGTACACTTCGAGGTTAGAAGGGCCTAATCTTTGGATGAATTTAATGGAGCGAGCTCAGCAACAAGGAATTTGCCGTCTTTTATCAAGCGAGCAAGCATAAAATCATTATATAGTGGTTCCGATTCAATCGCATAGAAAAATATAGGATTAACGACAAGTTTCAAGTCGTTGACTTGAACCCCATTAAGCTAGCTGTTTGAATTGGCACTACTATAGACTAATTTAACTTAATCCCTTTTGTAAGGCATTTACATCAGATTGGGTAATCCCTTTAATTTGCAGAAGATCTTGGATAGAGGCTTTTTTGATTCTTTCTATACTGCCAAAATGGGTAAGAAGTCGTTTTTTTTTGATAGGGCCAATGCCAGGGATGTTATCTAATGCACTAGAAATGAGTCTTTTCTTGCGTCTCTTTTGATGAAAGGTAATTGTCTTACGGTGACTCTCATCACGGATTTTTTGTAAGAGCTGTAACAAAAAGGATCGGGGGTTGAGTAATATGGGGTCGTGAATATAAGGAAGATAGACTTTTTCTTGACTCATGCCTTTATCATGACGAGAGGCTTCTTTAGCTAGTGCGATTAGATCTATGGAAGCTATGTCGAGTTTCTTAAACACTTCAAGTGCTATGGTTAAGTGTCCTTTCCCTCCATCAAGGATGATTAAGTCAGGAAGGTCATCTGCTGCTTTAGCACGGGATAGATGGCGAAAAAGAGTTTCTTGCATGGAGGTGTAGTCATCTCCTGTATGCTGGGTTTTGATTTTATAAAGTCTTGTATATTTGGTATCTTTAACCCCATCTGTAAAAGCGATCACAGATGCTACCGAATCACTACCTGCTAAGTGAGAGGTGTCAAAACACTCAATTCTTTTAGGATAGCGATTGAGCTGCAGGGTGTCTTGCAGATCAAGCAACATTTTTTCCTTAAGGAGTTTTTCATCTTTTTCCTGTTTAAAAGTGCTTTTAGCATTTTCTTGTGCTAATTTTAACAAAATTCGTTTTTCTCCCTTTTTAGGAAAGAGCAATTGGATTTTACAGGTGCTTTTGAGAATTTCTGTCAAAGCCAAAGAGGGTTGAATGGGAGTTAGGATTTCTTGTGGAGGATTTTTATTGTTTTGATAGTGCTGCAGAATGAAAGAGGTCAGCAATTCATCGTCATCTTCAATAACATTAGAAAATGCATAATGCATAGATCCAGTTAATTTTCCTTGGCGCAAAAACAGGAGAAACAGGATGACTTCATCTGCTTGGCGGTAGATTCCTATAGCATCGGTAGATTCTATATGATAGCTAGCAGTAGAGGATTGTAAAACATGTTCGAGGTGGCGAATGGTTTTAAGTAGAGAAGCAGCCTTTTCAAATTGCAGATGATCAGAAGCTTGTTGCATTTGTGCGTAGAGCTCAGGAAGGATATCTTGATTTTTTCCTTTTAGAAAATAGATCACTTTTTGTACTTGCTGATCATATTGCTCTTTAGTGCATAAACCAACGCAAGGAGCAAGACAGCGATTCATTTCATAAAGCAAACAAGGTCTAGTGCGTTTTTTAAGCTCATTATCTGAACATTGACGCAAGCGGAATAATTTATTTAATAATTCGTAGATTTCTCTTGCTGCAATAGCGCTTGTATAAGGTCCAAAATAAAGGCCTTTATCTTTTATAGTCCCTTTATAACGTATAAGGCGCAGCATGGGCCATGGATGATCTACATTGATGGATAGACTGATAAAGGTTTTATCATCTTTGAGCAGTACATTAAATTTAGGCTTGTGTTGTTTAATCAAAGTATTTTCTAAAAGAAGAGCTTCTTTTTCGGAAAAAACTACAATCGTATCAATGTGTGCGATTTGCGCGATTAAAAGCGGAATCATGGCTCTGGTATCGTTAAGAGAGAAATATTGTTTTAAACGGTTTTTAAGTAATTTAGCTTTTCCAACATAGATTACCCTGTCTGCTTTGTCTTTCATCAGATAGACCCCAGATTGCATAGGAAACACATCAAGTTGTTTAGGATCAAAAACCATTATTTTGTTCTCTCTTTCCAATCGATAAGTTTTTGTAGAGCAGCTAAAGGAGTGAGATTATTTGGATCGATTTCCTTCAATTCTCCTAAAATATCTGGTTTATTTTCTATCTCTGAATTCATAAAAAGACAGAGCTGTTTTTCTGCTTTGGGTTTAGTCGTTTTTATAGAGGTTTGTTCTAGGCCTTTTAACATCTGTTGTGCGCGCTTAACCACAAAGTAGGGCAATCCTGCTAAACGAGCCACGTGAATGCCATAGCTTTTATCCGTACTTCCTCTTATGACTTTATGCAAAAATACGATTTTATTTTCAGACTCATGGGCAGAGACGCTATAATTTACAGCTCCAGGAATCTTTTGCTCTAATTCGGTTAACTCCCAGAAATGCGTAGCAAATAAGGTTTTGGCTTGTTTGCCTGGTTGAGTTAAGAGGTATTCTGCAACAGCCCATGCGATAGAAATTCCGTCATATGTACTAGTTCCTCGACCAATTTCATCCAAAATCACCAAAGAGCGATCTGTTGTATTGTTGAGAATATTTGCGGTTTCTGTCATTTCCACCATAAAAGTCGAAAGGCCTCTTGCTAAGTCATCACTGGCTCCAATCCGACTAAAAACCTTATCGATAATACCTATGGTACAGCTCTTAGCAGGAACAAAACTGCCCATTTGTGCAAGGATGGCAATTAATGCCACCTGGCGGATAAATGTGGACTTACCTGCCATATTGGGACCTGTAATTAAATGCAATCGATGACTTGTGGCATTTAAAAGAACATCATTGGGTATAAATAGTTCTTTTTTCATAACGGTTTCAATTACTGGATGACGCCCTTCTTCAATATGAAATAGATCGCTGGAATTGACAGTAGGCTTTATATATTTGTGAAATTTAGCTGCCTGTGCCAACGAACAAATCACATCGATTTCAGCAATGGCGCGTGCAATGAGATAAATCGAAGAAGCGTGTTCTGCAATTTGTTTTTTTAATTGCGTAAATAAAGCATATTCTAAGGCACAAATACGTTCTTCTATATGTAGAATTTTATGTTCATATTCTTTTAATTCTAGGGTTGTAAAGCGTTCTGCATTCACTAAGGTTTGTCTTCTTTGAAAAGAGGAGGGAATCTTTTCTGTTTTTCCACGGCTTAATTCAATAAAAAAGCCAAAGGCTTTTGTATATCCTACTTTGAGATTTTTGATTTGCGTTTCTTGCCTTAATTGTGTTTGATGTTGAGCAATCCAATTATGCGAGTCTTGTTTGATGGATTGTAAGCGATCAAGCTCTTCTGAAAATCCTGAGCGAAATATTTCGGCTTCTTTCAATTTTAAAGGGGGGGTATCTATAATCGCTTTTTGCAATAGTTGCACAAGATTTGAAACATCTTTTAAATTTGTTTTATTTTTAGTAATGAATTGACTAGTAAAATAACTTTCCAAAATATGGAAAATAGGTGAGATTTGTTCTAAAGAAAGGCGGAAAACCCCCAAATCGCGCGGGGTTGCATAATCGGTTTCAATTCGCATAATCAGACGCTCTAAATCGCGAATTTCTTTTAAATGCTCAAAGATCTGTTCGCTGAGCTGCCATTTGGATAAAAATTCCTCAATACCCTCTTGTCTTTGCTGTATTTCAGTCAGATCCAATAAAGGATGTGCAAGCCAGTATTTGAGCAGGCGTCCACCCATGGGAGTTAAGGTGTAATCAATAACTTGCAGCAAGGTATGAGAGGAATGAATATCTTGAATCGACTGAAAAAGCTCTAGATGTTTTTGAGTGGTTCGATCTAGTAACATATAAGAGGAAGAGTGTTCTTTTTTTATGCTCTTAATATGTTGAATCGGAAGATTTAATTCATCTTGCACGTAATGTAAAATAGCGCCAGCTGCATTAATGGCAGCAACCATACCTGTTAATCCAAAACTATCTAAACTACTCACTTTAAAATGTCGCAAAAGCACATTACAAGCATGTTTGTGTTCAAAATGCCACGCTTCTTTTACATGAATAGCTGGTTTAAATTGACGGTCTATTTCTTCAAGGAAATCAGGATGTTGCGTTATCCATTTTTGGGGTAGCAAAAGCTCTTTGGGTTGGATACGGCTTAGTTCATCAAATAGCTGCTTTTTATCTTCGAATTCCATAGCGCGAAACTCAGAAGTTGTAACATCGAGTACAGCAAGACCAAAGGCTTCATTAATTTGTATAAAACAACAGAGAAAATTGTTGGACTTTGCAGATAGTAGATTAGAGTGAACAATTGTTCCTGGAGTAATGATCTTAACGACTTCTCGTTTTATGATTCCTTTAATGGATTGCGGATCCTCTAATTGTTCGGCAATAGCAATGCGATACCCTTTTGCAACAAGCTTATCAATATAAGCATCGCTTGCATGAAAAGGAATTCCTGCCATGGGAATATCTTGTCTTTTAGTTAGTGTTATATCCAATTGCTTTGATAAGAGCACAGCATCATTTTCAAAGGCCTCATAAAAATCCCCTAAACGAAATAGCAATAAAGCATTTCCTGCTTGTTTTTTACAATGATGCCATTGAGCCATCATGGAAGAGGGTTTTTCTTCTTTCATTTCTAATACCTCGCTTATAAGCTCCTTATTATCTAAGCTAAAGCAGGAGAATGCAAGGTTTTATTGAGAAATAAACTCTAAATTTCATCAACTTTATTATGTAATTTTTTATAAAATTTATGCCACCAGCGTTTATTAGAGGAATCTAGAAAGTCGGAATGCAATTGTTTAAATCTAGAATTTTGTGGATCTATGTTAAGAGCTTCTTGAATTTGTTCAATGCATGCCTGACACCACATCATCAGTGTTTTGATATCTTTGTCTAGTAGTTTGAGTTTGTGAATAATAGATTCTCCATCACCTTCTGTAATGGGAGATGCATTAAGCGCGATCTCTTTATTTATGTGAATTTTAAGCTGAAATACTTTTAGCAGTAAAGGGAGCATAACGTTTTTGATTTGTTCTCTTAGCTGGGTTAAAGAGGGATCTTGCATTATTCCTATTTGAGAAAAATAAGTAGCTTTTTCTTCCTTAGATAAAGAATTAAGTAATAATTCTTCTGATTTATCCATTTTGCCTCACAGAAGTTTGTTCAACAAAATTTTTAAAGGATATTTGATTTTTAAATAAAGTAATTTTTTTCAAATCATTTTAAATATTTTTCTAAATCTCTATCTTAAAATGCATTTTAGCCTATACTTTTTTGTAAAATAGAAAACCTTGACGCAGTTGAATCAACTGTTGCAAGCTTAAAAAAAACCATAAATTTTTTGCTACGAAGCTTATGCCTTTATTTACTACAAGCAGTTTGGAAATGCTCCGTCATAAAATTGATTTATTCGAAGTATTGTCAGCTCACCTTACTTTTCAAAGAAGTGGATCTACTTATAAAACACTATGTCCTTTTCATGAGGAAAGAACGCCTTCTTTTATCATGCAAAAAGGCAGTGCTCATTACCATTGCTTTGGATGTGGAGCTCATGGAGACGCTATTTCTTTTTTAATGACCCATGTAAGGATGTCATTTACCGAAGCGGTAGAAAGTCTTGCGGAGCGTTTTCAAGTGCATTTAGAGAAGGAAGAGGAAAAAGGAAATACAAAAACCCCTAATAAAATTGCATTAAAAACGGCCTTGGCTTCTGCAAGCGAGTTATATCATTATTTATTATTATATACAGAAGAAGGAATAGAAGCTCTTAACTATTTATATGAAAGAGGGATACCTTTGCAGTTTATTCGTCGTTTTCAAATAGGGTATGCACCGCAACACTATAGTTTATTGATCCAGTATTTACAGACATGTGGCATTGAAGAGGACATCATGCTACAAGCTGGTCTAATCAAAGTATCTGGAGAAAAAAAACGAGATTTTTTTAGCGAGAGAATTACTTTCCCTATTCTAGATTCTTTGGGAGCTGTGATTGGTTTTTCCGCCCGTAAATATAAACAAAGTACATTTGGAGGGAAGTACATCAATTCCCCAGAAACCATCTTATTTAAAAAATCTCGTGTGCTATTTGGATTGAGTTATTGCCGTATAAGAATTGCAAAGCAACAAACCGCAATCCTCGTAGAAGGACAAATTGATGCTTTGCGATTAATTGATACAGGTTTTGATTATGTGGTTGCAGCTCAAGGCACAGCTTTTGGAGAAGAGCATGTTAAGGAACTGCTGCAGCTTGGTATTAAGAAAATCTATCTGGCTTTAGATGCCGATGAAGCAGGTCAAGCCGCAACGCAAAAAATAGGGGACCTATTTCAAAAAAATGGGATTGATACCCGAGTGGTTGCTTTAGAAAAAGAAAAGGATCCCGATTTATTGCTTAGGGAAAAAGGACCTAGCTTTTTTGCTTATCTTTTAGAGACTAGTTCAGATTATTTAAATTTCTTATTTTTTTATTTAGCAAAAGATCATGATCTGCAAGTTCCTTCACAAAAAAATCAAGTAGTCAATCAAATAGTAGATCAAATTAACAATTGGCAGCAACCAGTGCTAATACATGAGAGTTTAAAAAAACTCGCTGAAATTGCGCAGGTACCAGAGGCTAGTGTTGGAATGGATCAGATCTGTATGCCGGATCTATTTATTTCTAGACAAGAATCGATACGTTTACAAGAGGTAGATGGGGATCGCATTTTAGAGCTTGATTTATTGCGTTGGTTATTAATGGGATCTTCTCAATACCCAGAGATCATCCATATTGCCAAAGCTAATTTAAAGCAGAATCATTTTCGAGTGCCAAGTGCTTGGAAACTTTATGTATCCTTATCAGAGCATCAATCGAGCTGCTTTGATCTTTTAGCAATTGGCAGTAGCTTAAATGATTCTGAAGAGCAAAAACTTTTATCTGAGCTTTTACAACGTAAAATCAACTTAAATAAAACAAAAGAAGGTTTTCTAGAAGTTTTGCATAAAATTCTCCTAAGAGATTGGATGCAAAAAAGAGAACAAATCAGAATAGAGATTCAATCAGTTACGCATTCTGAAGAAGAAACGCTCCAACTAGCTCGTCAGTTTGATATTCTTAAAAATCAGGTTCCAGAAGTGTTCATTCCTAAAATTTGAGTATCTAAAAAAGTTCTAGCATTTTCGTAAGCAATAGATTGCAAAACAGGTAATTCTAACTTTACTGCTAGCTTTTCCAATAAAATAGGATAGCACTCAGCTGTATCATAGGGAGCGTGATAAAAAGATTGCCCTGGGTATTTAGCTTGTAGATTAGAGGCATCTCTATCACAGAAAAAATCAGCACCAAAGCAAAGAGCTTCTTTTGCATTAAGTGTAAGCGCATATTCTACATGTTGGATTAAGCCATTAGGTTCTTCTTGGTGAACAAAAGGAGCAAAAAAGTTCAATCCGATAAGACCCTTTCTATGAATGATCTCATGTACCAGCTCATCGGGAAGATTACGAGTAGCAAAGTGAACTTTGCGAAAATTACAATGGCTGGCAATGAGGGGGATACGCCAATTATTTTGATCAATTTTGGTTAAAATATCACAAGCTAAAGCATCAGAAGCATGACTTAAATCAATGGCAATTTTACGGTTGTCTAGCCATTCTAGTAAATGAATCCCATCGGGTTTTAGACCGATAGAAGTATCAGAGCCTCCTCCAAAGCGATTTTCTTCATTCCAAGTAATACCAATGTAAAGAAGAGGACCGATTCTACTTTGATAACTGGCCAGTCTTTGCAAACTCATAGTAAGAGGTTCTTCTTCATTTGCAAATCCAGAGGCTCCTTCAAAAGCTGCAATTGTGGATATGGCTGTTGGTGAAGCTTTCTGGGAAATAGGAGAAAAATAGGAGGGATGCTCTTTGCATAGCCACTGTAGTTTTTCGCTTTGTTTTTGAGCTAAATCAATGCTATTTAGCGCTTTTTTTGTAAAAATGGCAAGTACCTGGGTTTTTATACCTCCTTGTTTCATTTGCAAATAAGAACAACGAGAAAGGGGATCTAAGAAAGATCTATTTTCTTGCTCGACCAGGAAAGAAAGTAAATCGTTATGTAAGTCAAAAATGGGTAAATGCATCTCAAAATACCTTAGGTTTTCACCAGTATGGTTTTCCCCAATAAATTCAGCAAGAATTAAAGACTTAGAATTTGCTGAAATCCATTAAGGATTCAAATAATTTAATGAATTTCTTTAAAAGAGCAATCCTATTTCCACGCAGAACTGGATCATTTGTAAGGATGATTATAGTTTTGAAAAATTTTTCTAAAGGATTTTGCAATTCTGCTAGTAATTTGAACGCTTCTAGATACTGTTTTTTCTGTAGGATTTTTGGCCAGCATTTATGAATTAGAATATATTCTTGAAGAATTTTTTTCTCAGCAGGTTCAATCATAAGCTTTTGCTGAAAAGCAGGGGAATCATTCTGGGTGTATCCTTTAATGCGTCTATAGGTTTTAATAAAGCAAAAGAGGCTTTTTTTAGATTTGCGAAAGCTACAAAAAGCTTCTAATCTACATAATTGATCAAAAGGGTCATAAGGGCTTATCCTTATAATGGCATCAATTTCATCTTTTCTAAAGCCTAATTCTTCAAAGATCAATTTCTTGCGAGTATTGATGAAAGTGATAATTGCTTGCGTGGCTTTTTTTTTATTTATGATAGAAAATACCTGACAGGCTTTTAATAATAAAACTTGCAAGTTACAACTCATTTTATTTTTTAACAGGATTCGAATAATACCCATTGCCTGTTTACGTAAAGGATAAAGATCCCTAGAGGTGCTATAGGAACTAATAAGATCGTCTATTTTATCTGATAGACTTAGTATAATGCCGGTCGGAGTTTTAGGAACGGCATCGCATTTTGATCTAGGCATCCATTGTTCTTCAAGAGCTATTGCTACTTGGTGTTGTTCATTTTGCGCTAGAGCATAATATTTACCAATAATACCTTGCAAATCAGAAAACTCATTCACAAGTGCAGAGCAAAGGTCGGACTTACTTAAAAGAGCAGCTCTTTGTACGTGTGTATATTCTGCGACTTCTAAGTACTGATGAAGCATTATTGCTATTAGAGTTAGCCTTTCTACTTTATTCCAAAGATTTTTACAATTTTTCTGATAACTTATTTCTTGTAGTTTATAATAACTTAACTCAAGTGGAATATGAACTTCTTTTTCATAAAGAATAGCTCTATTAGACAAACGGAAAAGAAGTTCCTTTTCATTGCCCAGTTGAATCATTGGGTTGGGTTGATTATCAATTGTAATAATAAAAGCATTCATTAGTTGATTATGACGATCAGTGATAGGAAAATATTTGCGGTATTTTATAATTTGTGAAATAAGTACTTCTTGAGGAATTCTTAGAAATTTAGCATCAAAAAATCCCAGCATTAAGGTAGGCCATTCTGTAAGATGCAATACCTCTGGAAGTACTTTATTCTGCTCTATTGCATATCCTTTTATTTGTTGTTCTAAGATTTTAATTTGTTTTTCAATGTGTTGTTTTCTTTCTTCTATATCTGCTAGAACGCAGTGATTTTTTAAATCAGAAAGATAATATTTTGGATGTTTGATTTCAATATAAGTAGGCTTAAGTTGAAAATGGCCAAAGGAAAAGTTCCCGGATTGAATCCTGCCTAGATTAAAAGACACCACTTGGGTCCCAAATAAAGCAAGAATCCATCGAATAGGACGAGCATACCTAATAGATGGATCTTCCCAATACATTTTCTTGGGGAAGGCTATATTCATAATCAAAGACGGTAGCTGTTTTTGTAGAAGCGCATAGGTAGAGCTACCTTTTACATAAATGGTAGCAATTAGGTATTGAATGCCACCCATAGACATAAAATACAAGTTTTGTGTTTCTTCTTGCAATACTTCAGCTAAAGTACAAAAGGCAATATTACAAGCTTGTAAAAACCCCTTGCCTTCTCTTGTTAAATTACCTTTCTTATCGAAAGCTACAGTTATTGAAGGTCCTTTTATTTGTTCTTCCACGGATTCCGTTCCTTCTACAAGATCCTTTACCAAAATACTTAGGCGTTGAGGGGTTCCAAATATCTGCAGCTCTTCAAATTCTAATCCAGAGGTTTCTAACAAATTGCGCATGGCATTTTCTAGATATAGGCAGCCAATGGGTACAAAACTCGCAGGTAGTTGTTCTGAACCAATTTCTAAAAGAAAATCCCGTGTATTTTTTGGGTTGAAACAAGGATTTTTTTGTATAATAAACTTTGTACTTATAAAAGGGGTTGTTAAACAAACTTGTCTGGAAAGAATAGCTTTAGCAACTAGGTGGGTTAGATTTCGGATTTTTCTAATATAGCTATTTCTTTGAGTAAAGCAAATAGCACCTCTTGCATCTAACAAATTAAAAACATGAGATGCTTTAATCACAAAATCATAAGCTGGAATAGGAAGATTGTTTTTTATTAGATTTTTAATCTCTTGCTCATAATCACTAAAATGACGCAGCCACATAGGAACAGAGGCTTCCGTAAGATGATAATGACTCCATTCCACTTCATTTTGTAAAAATAGGTCGCGAAGAGTAAAAAGATGGTTGTATTGTATATCAAAAATTGCAGTCTTATTTTGAAGGAATAGAGCGAGTCTTTCTAAATCATAGGTGATCTCTACACTAATTGGTTTTAATGCAATGTCTCCCACTGTTTGTAAATAGGTAAATTGGGTGATTTTCATTCCATTACACCAAATCTTCCATCCTAATCCGGAAATACCTAATGAAGAGATTTCCCAATCATTATGTACAAATCGAATATCGTGTTTTTTAACATCCAGGTTTAATGCAAAAAGAGATTGTAGATATAGAGTACGTGTATCGGTTGGGGGTGGTTTGATGAAAACTTGATATTGATGAGACATCTGAAGTCGATGTGGATCTTTATCTTTTGCATCTTTTGGTCTACGACACGATTCTACATAAGCTGCTCTGTAAGGCTCTTTACCCAGACAGCGCAAAAATGTAGCAGGATTAAATATCCCAGCTCCAACCTCTAAATCATATCCTTGATGAATAATGCAGTTTTGTTTAACCCAAAAGGTATTAAGTCGCTCAATGATTTGCTCAAAGGTTAACATAAAAAATTTAACTAGATATATTAAGGTGTAATTAGTTCATTGTATAATAAGAGGTTATTTTTTATGTGTTTTTTTATTATCTAATTATGTAACTTTAAATTATGATCTACTTATTGTTAAGTAGTTCAAAAATAAGTATTTCCTACTATGTATTTGCTAATTATTGATTTAGATAAATAGTACATAATTTAAATTGTTTTTAAAATTTTCGTTAAAATATGTTAAAGTTGAGCTATGGAGGGCTTATGAATATTCATCCAGCGGTATATTTGCCTCTATCCTTGCAAAAGCAACCACAAAATCTACCCTCAGAAACCCTAGGAATGAGAAAAAAGAAGAAAGCAATACGTTTTCAAAAATATCATCAAGAACAAGAGAGCCTACCTCAAAATTTGTGTGCAAAAAAAAGAAGAGGTTTAAAAAGGTTACAAGAGAAGGGATTAAAAGTTTAAACTAGAACCTATAAGTCCTTATTTGTTTTAGACTTAGATTATTAAATTGATTTTAAAGATTTATTAAACTATAATAAAGGGTAATAAATACATGGGGGATACTATGAAAGCAATGCATCTTTTACAGCCATTAGTACATGTTAACTTTATTCAGTTCAGCATGGAATGCTCAAGATCTTTGAATAAACTTACACATGTAATCTCAAAAAATCTTCGTGAAAACCGAGAAGATCATGAATTAAGAAGTTCTCAACTGGATAAAGGTATTAAAAAAATACGAAAAATGAGTAAAGTATCTGCAAATACCCAAAACGATAATTTAAATGCCTCTTTCTTCCGTTCACACATTACCCCTAGAAAAACTACGTTCTAATTTATCCTTAGAAGGGTATAAATCCTTCCATGCTTCTCAAATCTTTAATTGGGTATACAAGCTAAGGCAATCCCGTTGGGATCAAATGACCAATTTGCCTTTAGATCTACGTTCTTATCTAAAAGAAAATTTACTAGTAATACAGCTAGTAAAAAAACGCGAGGTCCTTTCAGAGGATCGAGAAACCGTTAAATTTTTATGGCAGCTTTCCGATAACATGCTCGTAGAATCGGTTCTTATTTGCTCTGAGGGTAGACGTACTGTATGCGTTTCTTCGCAGGTGGGTTGTCCTGCTCGTTGTGCTTTCTGCGCTTCAGGAAAAGAAGGGTTAAAACGCAACTTAACCGCGGTGGAGATTTTTGAACAAGTGTACCAAATTGATCTTTGGTTATTTGAAAGGCAAGAGAAGGTATCTCATGTTGTTTTTATGGGTATGGGAGAGCCTTTTGAAAACTATGAAGCGGTTGTAGAAACCATTCGTTTATTAATTGATCCTAATCGATTGGCACTCTCTCAAAGACGGATTACTGTTTCTACAGTAGGCGTAGTGGAAGGAATTAATCGTTTCTCTAACGAGGGTTTAAAAACCAATCTAGTGCTTTCTTTGCATGCTCCCAATCAGCATATTAGGCAAAAAATTATCCCTTATGCACGTAAGTACCCCCTAGAAGATATTTTAGCAGCTGTGGGAAATTTTGCTAGAATAACCAAACGAGATGTAACTTACGAATATACCTTAATTCGCAATATCAACGACAGTATAGAGCAGGCTAAAAAATTAGCCGCTTTACTTAAAGGTCAACAATGCAGCGTAAATTTAATTCCTTATAACCCTATTGAAAAAGTTCGGTTGCAACGTCCTGAAAAGGAAGTCATTGAAGCCTTTCGAGAAATTTTACTCTCATCTAATATTGTCACCACCTGGCGTTATACAAAAGGAAAAGACATTGCAGCAGCTTGTGGACAACTAGCCTTGCAAAAGTGAATAGAGCTTTCTTTTCAAAAAAGACAGACATAGGGTACCATTACTCTAAAAAGACACGAAGTTTTAGATTAAAGGGGGATAAATGAGCATAGCGCTCATACTCACATTATTGCGTATTTTACTAGGGCCTATATTTGTTGTTCTTTATCTGTACTATGATCAATTGGGATTTACACTACTTGCTTTGCCTTATGTTTTGTTGTGCTTAACCGTGTTATCAGAGGTTTCAGATGTATTTGATGGGTTATTAGCTCGTAGATATAATAAAGTTACAGATTTAGGAAAACTGCTGGATCCAATGGCGGATAGTATTTTTCGTCTTTCAGTTTTTTTAGCTTTTACCCAAGGGGTAATACAGCTCCCTTTGTTGCTTGTGTGCATCTTTTTTTATCGAGATATTGTGATTAGTACACTTAGAGCTTTATGTGGGCTAAGAGGATTTGCTCTAGCAGCTCGTCTTTCAGGCAAAATTAAAGCGGTTGTGCAAGCAGTAATTATTTTCTTTATTCTTGTAATGCTCATTCCTTATTCCCTTGGCTATTTAGAATTGAGTTTATTACGGAAATTAAGTGTTTATAGCGTAAGTATAGGGGTTATTTATACCCTTTATTCAGGATGTGAATACATATTGGCCAATAGGGCTTATATTCAAAAAGCATTAGGACTTAAAAGATAAAAGTTCTTCATATATACATACGTATTGTTTAGCGCTTTTCTCCCAACTAGAATCGTAGATAAGACCAGCTTTCATGATTTGTTGCCATTTCTTGTGATCGTTATAGCAAGTAATCGCTCTTTCTAAGGCCCAATTCAATCCTTGCCAATCAGGAAATTCAAAAGTAAAGCCATTACGTTCTTCAAAGGGTTTATCCGAGGTATCAACATCAAAGACCGTATCTACAAGACCTCCTGTCATTCTAGCAATAGGAATTGTTCCATAATGCATAGCTATCATTTGTGTAAGACCACACGGTTCAAATAAAGAGGGAATAATAAATAAATCAGAGGCTGCAAAAATCAGATGAGCTAACTCTTCATCATTGATGAGTAAAATAGCCACTCTGTTGTTATCCTTATATTTTTCTTGTAAGGAAATAAACTGCTCTCTTATATCATTATTTGATTGAGAAACCGAACCAAGAAGAACAAACTGTCCTCCTAATTCTAGAGTACGTAGAATGCTATATTCAATTAAGTTGGGACCTTTTTGAGGAACAAGCCTAGTAATGCAAGAAACCAAAGGGACATTTTCTTGAGCAAGGGATAGATGCTTTTGTAAAAAACATTTGTTTATCAGTTTGGCTTTTAGAACATTTTCTAACTCGTTTATGTGATAATTTTTTTTAAGATAGGGATCTTTAGCCGGGTTCCAATAGTCTTGGTCAATACCATTTAAAATACTTACTAACTTCTTTTGAGACGCTCGTAAAACTAGATCTAACCCACATCCTCCTTCAGGCGTTTGAATTTCTTTTTGATAATTAGAAGAAACGATAGCTATGCAATCAGCATATACAATTCCTATTTCTAATAAATTCAAAGAATCAGAAAAACCAAGACCTTTTAAAAAATCTTTATCTAAAAGAGTATTTATAGAACAGATTCCTTGATGTGCTAAATTGTGAATGGTTAAAACACTCTTTCCTAATTTGTAGTTATTTTTCTGGCATAAAAGAGCAATTAAAGAAGTGTGCCAATCATGTAAATGTAGAATATCGGGTTGTTTTCCTAATTGCAGCAAATATTGCATAGCTACGCAAGAAAAATAGATAAAGCGATCGATATCATCAGAACATCCATAAATAACACCACGATGGTACAAGTATTCTGGATGATCCGATTCTATTAGAAAAATTTTTAATTCGCCTAAACTAGCTGACCAAATCGTATTGTTATAACGATGAGAGCCCACAAACATCCAGATGTCTTTCTGCTCTACTTTTAGATCCGTTAGGTATTTGCAATTAATACAGTCATATTTTGGTAGAATAACTTCTGTTATGTGTCCGAGTTTCAAAGTTTCTTGACAAATTCCATACACAACATCGGCTAATCCTCCTGCTTTAGCAATGGGGGTGAGTTCTGAAGCAATGTGTATAATGTGCATAGATGATTTTAGCCTGTACAAGCGCTAAGGCCACATTCTTGAAATATTGTAATAACATTTGCTGCAGTCATAAACAACACAAGCCAAAAACCCATATTTTCAAATGTGTTCATTTGCGTTTTTTGTATGTGCTGAGGAGATGTTGTGTGAAGAAAGAGCATAATTGCAGATACAAAAACAGAACAAGCAAAGACAACTAAAGCCCAAGTGTATAGTTCTAAGCCAAGAACAGGTTCTCCAAATGACGAGAATCCAGGACAAATATGAAGAGATATTTGTCTTAAAGAAACAAATCCTCCAAAAAGTGCGCTTAAAATCGAAACTGCATAATGAGCTGGATAAATACCAAAGCGTAAGTTTAGTAAAGGACCCATAGCTACTCCAATCATGCTTAAACGTTGTAATAAACAAAGAGGACAAGGTAGTTCATGTTTGAGAAATTGCACGGAATAGCCACCTAAAAGCACACCACAAATCACAAATGCCCAAATGGTATTCAAACTGCGTTCTAATAAAGTGCGTTCCAATTTATACATACTCAAATCCGGATCTTAAGAATATCTGTTGCATGGTGCCATAACATAAAGAGGCAGAAAACAAGATTGATTAGAGTTAAGCCAATCCCTACTTTTCGATAGCCTTTCCAAATGAACAAGATCGTAATCATAAAAATAAAAAACAACAAAACCATCATCAGTATTCACCACTTCTTTATGAAAGAATTAATCTATTTGTTTTTTTTAATCAACTTAACTTTCTGAAAAACCAGCTTGTAGTACGAGAGTTGGTCTTTGTAGATAATAAAATTATTATACAAAATTAAAATAATAAATTATTTATATCTCATATCCTACATTCCTACCCCCAGGGCCAGGGCACAGGACATTAAAAGAGTAATTTTAAAATCTTCTCTCGGTATACAAGATCGATAGTCCTTTTTCATAAGGAGTATAAAATGGAAGGATTCATTCATTCTTCATCTATTATGATGCATTTTTCGAAATTACCAGACCCAAGAAAGGCGCGCAATCAACTATATAGCCTTCATGATATTATCGTAACATGTTTTATGCAGTCAAGACCACTTACATGCAGAAGCTCATAACTTTTTTGAACAAGCACAGGACGTTATACCGGAAGAAGCTAGCTGTGATTATTGGCGGTCTGAAAAATGTACTTGAGGACGTAGTGAGATAAGAGAAGTATGGGCGACTGAGAAATTAGATTGGTTATACTGAAATGCATTGCCATGAACGGAATAAAAGGCTATGCGATGGAATCAAATCTATTTTATTGTTAGATGAAGGGTGGACATGCCCACAAGTAGCACATGCTTTACTCCTAGATGACGATACGATAAGACGTTATTATAAAATCTATTCAAAAGACGGAAAAGAAGCCTTACTAAATTTGAACTATACAGGAAAGGTTTGCTGGCTCAGTCAAAATCAGCTTGAGCAACTAAAAATCTATGTAAAAGAAGAAGCACCCCATTCGGCTAAACAAGTGATTAATTTTGCCAAAGACCGCTTTGGAATATAGTAGTGCTAATTCAAACGGCTAACTTAATGGGATTTAAGTCAACGACTTGAAACTTGTCGTTAATCCTAATTTTTCTATGCGATTGAATCGGAACCACTATATATTATACGCCATCAGCTATGGTTTCTTTACTGCACCGCTTAAACTTCACCTATAAAAAACCTAAGCTGATTCCTGGAAAAGTGAATGAGGAAGCAAAAAAGCTTTTTTCACAAGAATTACAAAAACTAGAAAAAGAATTCGCTCAAACAGATCAACTGCTTTATCTAGATGGGGTTCATCCTCAACACAATTCCAAACCCTCTTATGGATGGTATGAAAAAGGATCTAAAGCTATATTGCTAACGAACACAGGACGTAAACGTATTAATATCAATGGAGCCTTAGATGTAAAGCGCTTAGAAGTTACAACTCTTTCTTCCGACTCTATCAATGCGCAATCTACTCTTGATTTGTTTAAAAAATGGGAAGAAAAGTATCCTTTTGCACAAAAGAGCTCTTTCAAAACCAGGAAATAAAAAAGCCCTTGTATAAAATAATGCCCTTAAAAATACGTAAGGGCATGATGAAAATTGAAAAAGCAAAAAGTTTAGACAACGAGAAATTCCGAAGATTAACCGGATTAAAACGTAGCACATTTGATCAAATGAGCTTGATTTTGGAAGATAAGTCACAAAGAGAAAAAAGCCCGAGGAGGCCGCGTCAATAAATTAAAAATAGAAGACATGTTACTGATGACCTTAGAGTATCTAAGAGAGTATA
>NZ_JAAVTY010000001.1:0-56184 GCF_018642185.1 Candidatus Rhabdochlamydia sp. W815
TTTGATTGTTAAAAATCACAATAGAGATTCTTTCATCGCCTGCCTATTCTTTTTTTAATTCTTCTGTGCACTTCAAACTTGAAAAGACTGACAATTAAGATGACCTGCTCTTTCATTATTATTTTTAAATCTCCTTTTTTTCTTTATTTCTCAAAAGTTATATGACCAAAATTGGTTATAGTCAATTTTATTTAAATTTTTAACTCATTGTTGTGCGATTCTTGTAGTTCATTCTGAAGGAGAAAAAAGTGTATTAGCAAAAAAGGTTTTTGACTAAACTTAACAGTAAAAGTTTTTAATTTAAAAAAAGAGCCATTCATGGAAGTTACCTTTAAGGGATCCCCTATTCATATAAGTGGTTCATTGCCTAGATTAGGGATACAAGCACCAGATTTTGTTTTAATAGATAAGGATTTAAAAAAACGCTCCTTAAAGGATTATTCAGGTAAGCGTAAATTAATTTCTATAGTACCAAGTTTAGATACAGCTGTTTGCTCTTTATCTGCTAAAAAACTCAATCAAGTCATAAAAGCAAATCCCGAATCGGGAGTGGTTTTGAATATTTCTGCAGACTTGCCTTTTGCACAAAGCCGTTTTTGCCATGCAGAAGAAGTAGATACCATTGTTTGTCTTTCGATGATGGGGTCTAAAGATTTTGCTCAATCGTATGGAATTTTAATGCTAGATGGACCTCTTGCTAGCTTGTGTGCAAGAGCCATCGTTGTTCTAGATGAAAATGACACGGTTATTTATACGGAGCTTGTACCAGAAGTTACCCAGGAACCCAATTATACGGAAGCTTTAAAACACTTCTTAAAAAAATAAAACTATTCTTGTTTGAAGCTGTAAGTAGGATAGGAAGGAAACCAAATGGTTTGATCCACAAGTTTTTCTCTTATCTCTTTTGTCATGGGAGGGATTAATTCCTGATTTTCTGCTACAGCAATAACTGCTATAGCAATCTCACGACTCACCTCTCTTAAGAGCTTAAGAGGCGGGAATAGATCTGGGAAGAGGGAGTGTTTTGATAATACATAAGCTGCTTGAATAAACATTTCATCAGTGATCTTAGGAATCTTAGCTGCAATAGCCCCTAGACCGATGCCTGGAAAAATATAGACATTATTACATTGTGCAATGGTGTATTGTTTACTATCGTAATCCACATTCTCGAAGGGGCTACCCGTTGCGATAATAGCTCTGCCTTTAGTCCAGTGTAGAAGTTCTTCAGGTGTTGCTTCTGAGCGAGAATTTGGATTAGATAGGGGGAAAATAATCGGGTTCTCTACATATTTTCCCATTTCTGTTACAATCTCTTTTGTAAAGGCTTTTGCTTGAGCAGAAACTCCGATGAGAATGGTTGGTTTTACCTGTTTAATGACTTCTAACAAAGAAATAGGAAAAGAATTCAATTCCCATTTTCGTAGACTTTGATAATCACGAGCAAATTTTTTTTGCTCGCTATCTAGATTGGATAATTCTGTGTGGATTAACCCTTGTCTGTCTATCATATAAAAGTTTTCTTGTGCTCTTTGCTCACTACAACCCTCTTCTTGCATGGCTTTTACAATCAGATAAGAAATCCCAAGCCCAGCTGATCCAGCTCCAAATACCACGATTTTTTGTTCTGAGAGAAGAGATCCTTGAATAGCAGATAAAAGAGCTGATAGAGTAACGGCAGCTGTTCCCTGAATATCATCATTAAACGAGCAAAGTACACCTTGATATTTTTCCAATAAAGGTTTTGCGTGTGTTTTAGAAAAATCTTCCCATTGCAATAAAACCTTAGGAAATCGTTTTTTTAAAGCCCTAACAAATCGATCGATAAAATCGTAATACAAATCATCTGAAATTCTAGGATGGCGCCAACCTAAATAGAGAGGATCGTTTAAAAGGGTTTGATTATTGGTTCCTACATCTAAAAGAACAGGTAGAGTCCTTAAAGGATGAATACCTCCAAATAAGGTATATAAAGAAAGCTTTCCTTGAGGAATTGCCATACCTCCTACGCCTAAATCTCCTAGACCTAGAATGCGTTCTCCATCTGTTACAACAACAACATCTAGTTCTTTTTGAGAAAGATTTGCCATAATCTCTTCTATTTTATCCTGAAGCGCATAAGAGATATACATTCCACGGTGTTGGTAGTACAAACTGCTAAACTGCAGCGACACCTCCCCTATTGTTGGAGTATAGATAAAGGGCAGCATTTCAGAGATATGATTCAATACTAGTCGATAAAAGAGCACCTCATTGCGATCTTGCAAAGACGATAAGAACGTATATTTAGAGAGTTGATTTTTTTGAGCCAGGAAATTCTGATATCGACGAATTACTTGTTCTTCCAGAGTGGAAACATGAAAGGGCAGTAATCCATGTAGATGAAATACATCTCTTTCCTCTACAGTGAATGCTGTTCCTTTATTATATATGGAATGATTTAAAAGCTTTTCTGATCGTAGAGAGGTTTGTATTTCCTTCATTTTATACTTCCCATGATGCTATGCTAAGATCGGTTTCTTTCAAATGATACATAGCTACTGCTATCCAAATAGTAAAGATAAAAACAATGGTTGCATTCAAAACAGTTAGCATACTCGTGCTTAAAATAGCCTGTAAACTCAAGATAATTAAAGAAGCAAAGGCCTTAGCAAAACGGTAGAGAAAAACATCGATAAAAGCTTTTGCTCGAAATTTTTCATCCGAACTCAGAGGAATATATAACATTTCCTTAATGATGCTAAATAAGGAAAAATCAAAAGTTTTTAATATGACAAAAGTAAGAGTAATCATGCCAAAGGCAGGAAAAAGAAAACAAAAAACGCTCATGATGCCTAAAAGCATGGGGATACCCACATGAAGACGTTTGACTCCAAAAAACCGCACTAGAAAGTAGGTGCCTAAAAATTGCATGGTTGTAGTAAAGGTCTGACCCATTGTTTGAATGCGACCACTATATTGGGTTCTTAAGTCCTTTTTAGTAACAAGTCCTTCTAAAAAAGTATTAAATTGATAATCGACTAAAGTAGAGATTACCTGCATAAAAATAACCGCTAAAGAAACAAAGATCAATACGCGAGAACCCGCAATCAACTTAAGACCGTGTAATACGGTTTCTAGCCCTTGTTTTTTCTCTAAAGGAAAAGATTCCGTTTGTTTGCTTTGTTTTAACATCATTACATATAGAAAACTCAAAAAAACATAAAGAGGTAGTGTTATATACAAAAGAGACTCAGAGCCTATTTTTACAGCTAAAAAGCTAGGAAACAAGCTTCCTAATAAAGATCCTAATCCCCCTATTCCAAAAAAAAACCCATAGAGGTATTTAGCTCTCTCCATTGATATATTTACATGAATTAAAGACCAAAGCTGCTGGAAAATAAGCATGATGTAAGCATCTTTCCAGACATAGAGAAAAAAGCTTAAAAAGGAAATTTTATGCATCCAGATAGCACATGTGCAATTGATGATTATAACAGCAATTGCTAAGCTTAAGTAGGTTTTTAAACAACCAAGCTTGGGTAAATATTTATTGTATAAACCAACAAGAAGTAGATTTAAGGGAATAGAAAAAAGCCAAGCGTAAGGGAAGAAATTTACACCGTAATCGGTAAGGAACAAAGCATTGCTTACAGGACGAACAATCGCATAATCCATCGAGATAAAAAAACTGCACAACATAGCTGTTAAGATAAATAGATGTTCCTTGGATCTTTTAAGCATTTTTGTCTTTTAACTCTGAAGTTTGCATTTTTTTTAATAAATATATAGCAATAGCTACCCAGCTGATAAAAACACAAATGCTAATGGAGTGAAGAACAGGCAATAAATAGCTAGTTAAAACCATTTGTAAGCTCAAGATAATCAGAGAAGCAAATACTTTAGCAAAACGATAGAGAAAAACATCGATAAAGGCTTTTGCTCGAAATTTTTCATCCGAGCTCAGGGGAATATAGAGGGTTTCCTTAATGATGGTAAATAAAGAAAAATCGCAAGCTTTTAAAAGAATAAAAACAAGCGTGGTTATAGCAAAACCTGGAAAAAGAAAAGAGAGGATACTCATCAAGCCTAAAAGCATAGGGAATCCCATATGCAAACGTTTTACTCCCATCATTTGAATAAGAAAATACGTGCCGAAAAATTGCATACAGACGGAAATGCCAAGACCAATACCTAGCACTCGCCCTATATATTGAGTTCTTAAATCTTTACCAATAATTGTCTGTTCTAGATACGTACTAAATTGATAGTCGACTAAAGTAGCGCTAAGCTGCATAAAAAGAACACTTAAAGCAATAAAGATCAACGTTCTAGAATTTATGATTAATTTGACGCCATGTAAAAGCGCCTCTTTAGCACTCTTTTTCTCTTTTAGTAAAAGAGATTCCCCTGCATTGCTTTGTTTTAAAGTGAGTATAAAAGCAGCTGTTAAACACAAATAAAGCGGCAGCGTCATATATAGTAAAGACTCAGAGCCCACTTTTACTGCAAAAAAACCCGGCAATAAACTACCCAGTAAAGAACCTAATCCCCCTGCTCCTAAAAAAAAACCATAAAGGTACTTAGCGTGTTTTAAAGACACTGTCGAGTGAATGATAGACCACAATTGCTGAAACATCAGCATGATGTAAATCTCTTTCCAGATATAGAGAAAAAAGATTAGAAAAGAAAAGTGCTTGATCAACAAAGCACAGCTGTAGTTTATAGCTACAATGCTACCTGCTACTATCAAATAAATTCTCAAACAACCAAGCTTGGGTAAATATTTATTATAAATCCCAATAAGAAGTAGATTTAAAGGAACGGATATTATCCAAGCATAAGGGAAAAATTGCGTTCCATATTTTGTAATAAATAAAGAAGTACTTACAGGCCGAATGATAGAATAATCCGCTGAAATAAAAAACCCACACAACATGGCGCCTATAATAAAAAGATGTTCTGTTGCGGAAAACTTATTTTGTGTAAATAGATTAAGCATTTTCCCCTGCTTCTAACAAAGGAGTCATTTTTTTAAATAGATATACCGCAAAGACTATCCAAGTTACGTAGACGCTAATACTAATCCAATTGAGAACAGGCAATAGCAGAGTGGTTAAGATAAATTGTAGGCCTAAAATAATCAAGGATGCAAATATTTTAGCAAAGCGAAACAAAAAGACATCAATAAAGGCTTTTGCTCGAAACTTTTGGTCAGGGTTTAAGGGAATATATAGCATTTCCTTGATAATGCTAAATAAAGAGGAGTTATAGGATCTCAAGAGGATAACCGTAAAGGTAACTATCCCAAAACTAGGAAAAAGAAAGCAGAGAATGCTCATGATGCATAAAATAAAGGGAAGTGCGATGTGCAAGCGTTTTATACCGACTCTTTGCACAAGTAAATAGGTTCCAAAAAATTGCATAAATACCGTAAAGCTTAAACCAATGGCTTGCATTCGACCGGTATATTCTGTTCGCAGATCCTTAACCGTAATGAATTTCTCTAAAAAAGTATTAAATTGATAGTCGATTAAAGTAGCGCTAAGTTGCATAAAAAGAACACTTAAAGCAATGAAAACCAATATCCTAGAATTTAGAATGAGTTGAATCCCATGCATTAAGGCATCTTTAGCATCTTTTTTCTCTTTTAGTAGAAGAGATGCTCCTGCATTGCTTTGTTTTAAGGTGAGTATAAAAGCAGCTGTTAAACACAAATAAAGCGGCAGCGTCATATATAGTAAAGACTCAGAGCCCACTTTCATTGCAAAAAAACCCGGTAATAAACTACCAGATAGAGATCCTAATCCTCCCACGCCAAAAAAAATTCCATAGAGATATTTAGCCCGCTTTAATGACACAGTTGAATGGATTACAGACCATAACTGTTGAAACATCAGCATGATGTAAACATCTTTCCAGACATAGAGAAAAAAAGATAAAAAAGAATACTGCTTAATGAGCAAAGCACAACAATAGTTTATAGTTACAACACTGCTTGCTAGTATCAAATAGGTTTTTAGACATCCGAGTTTAGGTAAATATTTATTATATAATCCGACGAGTAGTAAATTTAAAGGGATGGATACCAGCCAAGCATAAGGGAAAAAACGGGTTCCATAAGTAGAAATAAACAAAGAATTACTTACAGGGTAAATAATGGAATAATCCGCTAAAATAAAAAATCCACAGAGCATAGCGCCCATAATGAACAGGCGCTCCGTTTTAGAAAACCGATTAAGGTCTTGCTTGAATTGCATATGTTTCGAAATATCTTAAATTTTAAGCCACTCAAGATAATATCAGGTAATGATTTAAAGCACAGAAGCTTTTTTATCAGTAAAAAAATCTTCCTAATTAAAAAAAATTTAAGAAAACCAGATAGGTCTAGGACAACTTTCTCCTAGATAATTAGCTGTGACTACCACGAACTCAGCTTTGCGCTGCAATTCTTTAATATTGCGGGCTCCTCCATAGGTTAGTCCGCTACGCAAGCCCCCTAAAAGAGAGTCTATTAACTCTTTAGCCGATCCGCTAACAGGGCCCCAAAAATCGATCCCTTCAGCAACTGTTTTATCCTTTAACCCTCCATAAAAGTCGGTTTGAAAATCAGCACTAGCCTGGCCTCTAAATTTAGCTTCTCTTCCATTGCTAGAGTCGCGCTTAGGAGCTGCGCTCTCTTCTGTCATGGCAAATAGTTTTCCAACCATAACAGTACTAGCACCTGCGGCTAAAGCAAGAACCAAATCCCGGCTATTGCGAATTCCTCCATCTGCGATTAAGGGAACACGAAGTTTTTCCGCTATTTTTGCACAATCGTAAATCGCTGTAAATTGAGGCACTCCAAAACCGGTTACCATACGAGTTGTACAAGCAGCTCCTGGACCAACACCTACTTTTACCGCATCAGCACCTGCATTAACCAGATCGTGATACGCCATAGCGGTACACACATTTCCTGCTATGACTTCTTTATCTGGATGGGTGCGTTTAAGCTCTTGAATAAAATAGAACATTCTATCGGAGTGACCATGTGCTACATCAATACATACACCAGCTGCTCCTAAATCAAGCAATTGTCTTGTTTGATCAATATTTTGAATCCCACACGAGATAAATATTTTGTCTGTATATTTTTCAACCCATTCTTTTTGTATTTTAAAACTTACAAAGCGATGAAAAATAGGTATAGAACCTTCTTGTAGTAAAATAGGAGCTAGGTCTTCCCCTATTGTTGTATCCATATTGGAACATAGGATAGGTTGTGACATTTTAAGTTTTTTAGTTAGCCATGTCTCTAAAGAAGGCTCTGTACGAGAAGGAACATTATTGAATTGCGGAACAAGAGCTATATCATCAAAAGTATATGCATTTTTTATAGACATGCTAAAAACCTTTTCTGTTAAAATTTGCTTTCACAAGAGAAAAACGGTAACATAGGAGCAACACTTAAATTTAGTAATTTTGATATGATTACAGTAATTATTCTTACAAAAAATTCTCAAGAAACCCTAGAAGACACGCTCTTCTCTGTGCGAGGCTTTCCTGAAATATTAGTCTATGATACAGGTTCAACCGATACAACATTAGATATAGCTAAACAATTTCCTAATGTCAAAATAATACAATCTGAATTTATCGGGTTTGGTCCTACCCGAAACAAAGCTGCTAAATCAGCCACTCACGATTGGATTCTGGCCTTAGATAGCGATGAAGTCCTCTCTTCTAAGCTATCTCAAGAAATTCTAAACATCTCTTTAGATTCCAACTTTATCTATCAAATAGATCGACATAATTTCTTTAATGGTAAGTGGATTAAAAGCTGTGGCGGCTGGTATCCAGATCCGATTATTCGCTTATACCACAGAAAAAAAACCCAGTTTACCGATTCTATGATTCATGAAAAAGTCTCTTCTCAAGGGATGCAAATCCATCCTCTCTTTTATCCCCTTTTTCATACACCTTATCGAAATATCCATGACTTTCTAAAAAAAATGCAAGTATACTCAGATCTTTTTGCTACTCAGAAAAAAGATTCTAAACCAGTCTCCTTAGCCAAAGCTATTTTTCATGGCTCTTTTGCTTTTTTCAAAAGTTACTTTTTAAAAAAAGGGCTAAAGCAAGGAGTAGAGGGTTTTATTATTTCAGCTTATAATGGACATACTGCCTTTTATAAGTATTTGAAATTACGAGAAGCGCAGAAAAACCAAGATATTCTTTAATTTTTTTCTTGGTTTTTTTGTCGTATTTTTAAATAAC
The DNA here is from genome assembly GCF_018642185.1 of Candidatus Rhabdochlamydia sp. W815. Taxonomy (NCBI): domain Bacteria; kingdom Pseudomonadati; phylum Chlamydiota; class Chlamydiia; order Parachlamydiales; family Candidatus Rhabdochlamydiaceae; genus Candidatus Rhabdochlamydia; species Candidatus Rhabdochlamydia sp. W815. The sequence continues at coordinate 8,239 of NZ_JAAVTY010000001.1, forward strand.
CTAGCGAAAAATGATTTAATTTATTGATTTTTCGCTTGTTTTCATGCTATAATCAGCGAAAAACAGGAATAAATAATGATTATAGGTCGAAAAAAAGAACTTGAAATACTCCAGGAGATTTATGAGTCAACGGAGCCTCAGTTCCTTGCTGTTTATGGAAGAAGAAGAATAGGCAAAACCTTTCTTATTAGTGAATTTTTTAAAAATAAAGGGATTTATTTTGAGATAACAGGAATGAAAGAAGGATCTAGAGCTGAGCAACTTTTTCAATTTGCCTACGAATTTTCCCGCCAGTTTAATCAAGGGAAACGGATTTCTTCTCCAGAAAATTGGGCACAAGCTTTGAATTTATTACATGAGGCTATTGAAGAAATAAAAGACAAAAAAATCATCCTTTTTTTTGATGAGGTCCCCTGGCTTGCTTCTCCTCGTTCTAAATTTTTAAATGCCTTAGAGCATTTTTGGAACCGTTATCTATCTAGAAAAAAAAATGTAGTTCTTATTATTTGTGGCTCTTCCGCATTCTGGATTATTAGAAATATTATAAACAACAAAGGAGGGTTATATGGCAGAGTGACAAGAAAAATGCGTCTGCTTCCCTTTTCTCTTTTAGAAACAGAAAAATATCTTAAATCCCGTCATATTGAACTAGAGAGAAAACAAATTATTGATATTTACATGGCAATGGGAGGAGTTCCGAAATATCTTTCCTATATAGCTAGAGGCAAATCTGCAGCTCAAATCATCAATGATGTGTGCTTTTCCCTAAATGGTGGGCTTTATAACGAATTTGACAATCTTTATAAGTCTCTTTTTGAGAACTATGAGCATCATATAGCTATCGTAAAAGTTCTTGCTAAGGCTATAGATGGACTCACAAAAAATGAACTTTTAAACAAAACAAAATTAACCTCAGGTGGAACCTCAAGCAGAGTTATTGAAGAGTTAATCGATGCGGGTTTTCTTATACATGTTCCTTCCTTTAAGAAAAAGAAAGCTGGAGGAATCTATCGGCTTATTGATGAATACTCTCTTTTTTACTTAACCTGGATTGTAGAAAACTCTAAGATTGGTCTGGAAAGTGTTGATTCAGAATTTTGGATAAAAAAACAAAGCACATCCAAGTGGAATGCATGGAGCGGATGTGCCTTTGAATCTCTTTGCTTAAAACACATTCAGAAAATAAAAAAAGCGCTTGGTATTTCGGGTATCAGTACCATTGAATCAGGATGGCACTATCTGCCTAAAAAATCGATTAATGAACAAGGGGCGCAAATAGATCTTGTTATAGATAGAGCAGATAAATGTATCAATTTATGTGAAATGAAATATAGCTCTTCGGAATTTACTATCGATAAATCTTATGAAGAAAAGTTGCAGAATAAAAAGAACGTTTTTAGAGAACAAACAGAGACTACTAAAACTCTATTTATGACTATGGTAACCACTTATGGTGTCAAAAAGAATGCACATTATCTTTCAGTGATTGATAATCAACTGACAATGGATGATCTTTTTTGAAGATGTGTTATGTTCTAATTTTTAATATATAGTGGTTCCGATTCAATCGTATAGAAAAATATAGGATTAACGAGAAGTTTCAAGTCGTTGACTTGAACCCCATTAAGCTAGCCGTTTGAATTGGCACTACTATATATGCCATAATTACTTCCAAGGGTTTTATGAAAACTATCATTATGCCTTACTGAAAAAAGTTCTCTAATTGCACACAAGGGGAATATAAATTCTCTTAATTCTTCATAAGCTCTCCGAGCCGATATTTCGCTTGCACAATAAAAGGCGTTTTTTAAGATCTTGGACAGCAAAGTTTAATGCGGGAGATAAGTCCAGGGTTCTCTGCGGAGTCTTTTTGAAGAAAACTAGTTTAGATTCTTCGCTCCATTATGCTATCCGAAATGAAATGGGCAAGACAATGTATACTACGGCTTCTAAGCGCCAACTCATTTGTCGTCTTTACCTATTTCTTCGGTTTTCTACTACAAAAAATTTTAGTCACTTTTCCTAGTGTGCAATTATGGCATGTATAGTATATAGCTAAGAGGAGCTCAAAATAATATTCACATCACAACTTCTAGCAATAAAAGTGTCTTAAATTTTTCTTTTGTTGTTGTAGAATATGCCATTTTATCAGAAAATACGTCTTTATAAAATTTATAATTGTTCTTTAAGGGTTTTTTACATGCTATGCAAGAAGTTGAACAGATTTTTAGCGTTTTTTTCTTGTATCATTAAAAAACTAAGGAAACCTTTTATCCAAAAAGCAACACTGGTTGTTGTGCTTGTTACTACATGTATATTTATTTGCAGCTCTTCAGCTCCGTTAAAAAATAATTTACCTATGCTCAATTTAAATATGATAACGTCTCCTAAAACATTTGATCCTCGTAAAGCCGGCGATGTTTATTCTTCGCAAATGATTTTCTTGTTGTTTGAAGGTCTTACTAAGCGCTATCCCGATGGATCCATTAAACTTGCCCAAGCTAAGTCGTATAAGGTCTCAGATGATAAGCTTACCTATACATTTATGTTAGGAGACAACTATTGGTCTAACGGTAAGCCCGTTACTGCTTATGATTTTGAACAGTCGTGGAAAGACATTCTTAATCCAAAGTTTCCCTCAACAGGGGACTACCAATTTGCTCCCATTAAAAACGCAAAAAAAGCCAGGAAAGGACTTGTTCCCTTAAATGAGGTAGGTATTAAAGCAATTGATGAAAAAATCCTTGTAATTACGCTGGAACACCCGACTCCTTACCTTCTTAAGGTGCTTTCACAACCCTGCTTTTATCCTATAAGTATTGAGCAAGACCAAAAGAACCCTAACTGGGTATGCCAAACAGGCGCTCAATTCGTGTGCAATGGACCTTTCATATTGGAAAGCTTTAAGCAAGGCGATCAAATCGTTTTAACTAGCAATCCATACTATCGAAAAATAAAAGATAAACATCCACCAAAAATTACATTCAATATTGTCGAAAACAATCACGTAACATTAGAAATGTTTAAACAAGGAACAGTTGATATGATTGGAGACTCTTTAACGAATATTCCTTTAGAGGAGATATCTGAGCTAGAAAAAACATGGACCTTTAACTTAGAAGCACAACCTTTTTCTGTATTTATTAATCTCAATACAACTAAACGGCCTTTTAATAATGTTAAGATTCGAAGAGCTTTTGCTTTGGCAATTAATCGCCAAGAATTAATTGAAATATTAGGAAAAGGATGTAAAAAAAATATCAAAACGGATTCAATCACTCCTGCTTACAAAGCCGGCTTATGTGCAACAAATCTAGTTGCACCTTGCTTAAAAGAAAATCGATGTACCGAGTTTTTCAAAGATAACGATGTAATCCAAGCTAATATTTTGCTCAATGAAGGAATGGCTGAGCTAGGTATTACCAAAGAGGCTTTTAAATCACTGACTTTTTTTTATTATCCCAGAATTTATGCAAATGAGATAGTGCAAGTCATTCAACAGCAGTGGGCAAAAGCGTTTGGAATCTTTATTAAGCTAGAAAAGCTAGATTTTAGCATTGTTTTAGATAAGTTAAATAACTATGACTATTCAATGTGTTTTTTTTGTTGGCTTGCCTTCTATGACGACCCTATGAATGTGCTTGAAAGATTTAAGTATAAAAACTATACAATGAATCATCCTAGATGGGAACATCCAAAGTTTATCGAGTTACTTGATCGCTCTAACTATGAGGAAGGAGATAAGCGCTTATTAACTCTAGAGCAAGCCGAAAAAGTACTGATCGACGATATGCCAGTTATTCCCTTATATCACAGATATTATGTATATCTCATAAATCCAGAGCTAGAATTTAATGTCTCTCTATGGGGAGATAGATTACTATTCCCCTTTACTCCAGAACAAAAACAAACCAAAAAAGAGAACAAACATTCTCATATAAAGCAAAAATCTAAAAATCCGTCAGTAAAAAAGTAAAAAAAAGGATGGGATTTTAATACGTAAAAAACCCTAAGACTTACATCTCAGACGGTACCCTAAATTTTTTCTAGATAAATGAATACACTTGCTCCCGTGTGCTACTGGCAATGCCTATAGCATTACCGCTAGTATCAAGTAAGTACTTATGAGCTACTTCAATGGCTCCATATTCATTAATGTAATTTGCAATACACCTAGGTAGTATGCCCTTTTCTTTATCTTTGAGTACATACTCTTTTGGCTCATCTTCCCATAGGAGAGAATATAGAACCTATTTTGTTGCAGCATCCTACATATTTCAGAAAGTGCTTGCTATCGGAATATCCGTTGGATAGAAGATATGCTGATTTAAGCACCCTGACTTTGCACTAAAAACCAAAGATATTTTTATTCAGGAAAAAAGAAAAGGCATACGTTAAAAAATCAGGTGATAGTAGACAAAAAGAGCCAGAAGGTTATTTGCACTGCATTTAGTAATAGTAAGCGTCATGACTTTCGATTATTTAAAGAATTTAAAACGAAAATCCATCCAAAGACCAAGGTAATTAATGAAAATGTAATCGGGATGCTTAAGCGTTTTAAAATCATAGCAGATCGATATAGAAATCGACGGAAATGCTTTTGCCTAAGATTTAATCTTATAGAAGGAATCTATAATTGGAAGCTTTAAAATTCAGGTTATGCAAGAGGTCTAATGAGATGAAAAAGAAAGTAGTTCTCATTTGTATAAAAATGCAAACGAGTATACAACTAAGAGAAGCATAGATTTGAATACACATCAATAAATAAACGATAATTAGCGGCAGTCGGGCTCGAACCAACGACCTACGGATTATGATTCCGCCGCTCTAACCAGCTGAGCTATGCCGCTGAAAGAAAATAGCGGGGGAAGGACTCGAACCTCCGGCCTTTGGGTTATGAGCCCAACGAGCTAACCAACTGCTCCACCCCGCGATAAAGAAAGCATGAGTTTAACGCGCTTGCGCTTTTAGCTCAATAACATTTTGCAAAAGGTCGATAGTTTTTTTAGTTGCTCCTTGCATGGAAGGGCTACTTTGAGAAATAGATAAAGGAAAAGACAGTAGTTTGGAGATTGTTTCAACTAGACTATCTAAGGTGATCTCCAGTCCAATATGAGCGGCTAAGATTTGTTGCTGTAAATCTTTTTGTGTATGCATGTGTGGTCCAAAAAGCACAGGCGTTCCAACCGATACGGGCTCAAAAATATTATGCCCTCCAACATGGGAAACAAAGCTTCCCCCTACAATAGCAAGATCGACTATTTGATATAACTTGGTAAGCTGTCCCATTTGATCAATTAAAATTACCTGTTCTTCTCCAGTGATTTGGGAAGAATTGGATGAAAGAGCGTAAGAGTAGTTCTTTTTTTGTAGTAGAGAACTTACGTTTTGAAAACGCTCAGGGTGACGAGGGGCTATAAGCACTTTTAAATTGGGAAATAACTGCCAAAGTAGGTCTAGTTTTTCAAGCAACCACTTCTCTTCTGGATCATGTGTTGAAGCTATCATGATTGTGTTGTTAGCTAATTTAAACCGTTCTTTTAAGTTTTGTTTTTGAGAAGAAGATAAAAGATCTGGCTTAACATCCCACTTGAGATTACCTGTTATGTGGATTTTATGAGAGCTAATAAGATGAGAAAACCTCTCAAAATACGTGTTGTTTTGTACCAGAAAAAGATCAAATAAAGAAAATAGCTTCTGTGTAAAATAAGGAGAAAACTGAAACCTTTTATAAGAGCGCTCTGATATTTTTCCATTCACCAATACAACTTTTCCTCCTATTTTTTTTACATAGTAAACCAGATGAAACCAAAAATCACTTTCTACTAAGAAGAGAGCGCTGGGTGATATTTGTTTTACTAAGCGGCACATAATCAATGAAAAATCCAAGGGAAGAAAAAAGTGAGCTTTTGCTTGAGGTAAGCTTTTTTTAGCTTCCATGTGCCCTGTACGAGTGGTATTAGAAATCACAATTTGTGCAGAGGGAAAAGTTTGTTGCAGTTGAGCTACTAGAGGAATAGCAGCTTTTGTCTCACCTGCTGATACAGCGTGAATCCAAATTACAGGTGCAGAAGAGAGTTGTAAATTAGGAAATTTTAATCCCAATCTATATAAAATAGTTCCCTTGTATTTACTCCAAGAGAGAAGGAACTTAGGTAGGGCAAATAGTCCTAGTAACATAAGACAGGTATTATAAAAAAAACTAAACATCGCACACAAGGTTAATCAGTTTATTAGGAACAAAAATTACTTTAGTAATCGGTTTAAGTAAATATTTTATGATCTGCGGTTGTTTTTGTAAAAAAGATAGCAGTTCTTCTTTGGTTTGTTCTTTAGGCAAAGACCATTTTCCTCTTACCTTACCGTTTATTTGCACTACATATAAGACTGTTTCATCTATTAAATAGTTTGGATCGAAAATAGGAAATGGCTGATAGGTTAAGCTTTTTGTTTCACCTAAATACTCCCACAGCTCTTCTGCGATATGAGGAGCAAAAGGATACAATACTTGAATAGCCATTTTTAGCGCTTGCTTAGGATAAGAAGCAAGGGGTGAAAAAGCATTGATAAATTCCATCATTTTAGCAATAGCTGTATTGAACTGCATAGCTTCTATCTCTTTTTCAACCTGATAGACCAAACGGTGGGATAACTTCAATCCTTCAGCTGTATCTTCATCGCAAATTTTGTCTGAAGTAACCAAGTCATAAAAGCGATTTAAAAAGCGATAACATCCATTTACAGCATCGCTGTTCCAGAGTTTTTCTTTATCAAATGGGCCCATAAACATCTCATAAAGACGAAGGGAATCAGCTCCATATTCACAAATAATGTGATCCGGTGTTACCCCATTGAGTTTTGATTTGGACATCTTTTCTATTTGAGTGTGTAGCGGTTCTTTAGTACCTAGTTTGAAAAAGATGCCATTTTCTTCGCAGACCCCCTCTGGTGCTACATAGACACCTTGATTTATCTGGTAAGATCTAGCTGAAACAAGACCTTGATTGCGCAGGGTTTGAAAAGGCTCAAGAGTGCTGGCAAGGCCACAGTCATAAAATACCTTATGCCAAAAACGTGCATACAAAAGATGAAGCACTGCGTGCTCTATTCCTCCTACATACAAATCCACCGGCATCCAGTATTTTTCTGCTTCCTCACTCCACGGTTTATCTGGATTATGAGGATCGCAAAAACGTAAATAATACCAACAAGACCCCGCCCACTGTGGCATGGTATTGGTTTCTCTTTGAGCTATTTGATGTGTTTTAGAGTCTGTAATGTGCACCCATTTTTTAACTTTAGAAAGAGGGCTCTCTCCAGTAGGAGCTGGCTTAAAATCTTTTAATTCAGGAGGGCATAAAGGCAGTTCATCTAAATCTAGAACTCGCCTAGTACCATCGGAGAAGTGAAGAATGGGAAAAGGCTCCCCCCAATAACGTTGGCGGGAAAATAACCAATCGCGCAATTTATAATTAACGGTTTTCTCTCCTTTTCCTTGGCTTTCTAACCAATGAATTACTGCTTGCTTTGCTTGCTTCAAATCTAAACCATTTAAATTTAAAGAACCTAAAGAACTATTAATATATGTTCCCTCTTCTGTCCAACAAAGTTTGCCAGATTGTATATCTAGATCGGTTTCATTAGGAATGATAACAGCAATAATGGGTAGATGAAAGATTTTAGCAAAAGCAAAATCTCTTTCATCATGGGCAGGAACCGCCATGACAGCCCCTGTTCCATATCCCATCAACACATAATCTGAAATCCAAATAGGAATATCTTGATCTGTAATGGGATGTTTAGCATGTGCACCTGTCCATACACCTGTTTTCTCTTTGTTAAGCTCTGTCCTTTCCAAATCGCTTTTCCCGGAAATCTCTTTGCAATATCTTTGAACTTGTTTGCGATAAGGCGCTGTTGTAATTGATGAAACAAGCGGATGCTCTGGAGATAGTACCAAATAAGTCACACCAAATAACGTATCAGGACGAGTAGTAAATACGGTGATTGTTTGTTTTGTTTGTGTTTCTTCAAAGTGGATTTTAGCGCCTTCAATACGGCCAATCCAATTTATTTGTAACTTTTTTAAGTGATCTGGCCAATCTACTAATTCTAGATCTTTAAGCAAACGATCTGCATAAGAGGTAATTTTAAGCATCCATTGGCGCAAAGGACGTCTCTCAATCGGATATCCTCCTTCTTTAGCCTTACCATTTTCGACTTCTTCATTAGCTAAAACAGTTCCTAAGGCCGGACAGAAATTAACTAAAACTTCTGCTTCATAAGCAAGCCCTTTATTGTATAGCTTAGTAAAAAGCCATTGTGTCCATTTATAATACTTAGGGTCACTTGTTGTAATTTCTCTATTCCAATCGTAACTAAATCCCAGTTTTTTAAGCTGCCGTCTGTAGGTATTGATATTATTTTGCGTAGTGCTTGCTGGATGGGTTCCTGTGCGAATGGCATATTGCTCTGCGGGCAAACCAAAGCTATCCCATCCCATAGGATGCAGTACATTAAACCCTTTTTGTCTTTTATAGCGCGCAATTGTATCTGTTGCTGTATATCCTGTTACATGACCTACGTGTAGTCCTGAACCAGAAGGATAGGGAAACATATCTAAGATATAATATTTAAGCTTGCTCGTATCTATTTCGACCTGAAATAGCTGTTTTTCTTCCCAAATTTTTTGCCATTTTGCTTCAATTGCTTGATGGTCATAGTTCTTCTTTGTCATAGTCCTGCCCAAATAATTTAACACACAAGCTTAACGCGAACCCTTATCTTTTGTCTAGTCTTTGGGCTTTTATACATAAGTTGTTTATTTTAAGTTTATTAAATATTAATATCCTTCCTTGCTACAAATCAAACAATCTAGTACTATCTTTGTTGTCTTTCCAAGACTTATATAATAGGTTCTAAGAAGCATGCTAGAAATTAGTTTGATAAAAAAAAATAAAATTTGCTTGGAGGATTACAACTACAAGCAAGATATTGAAAACAGATTGTTGATCTCTCAACTATCTGCACTTGATCTAGAACTTTTACAAGAAATTTTATACAGCCCTTTAAAAATCGCTTTTCAAGATCTAAGCAAAGCTTTGAACTATGAGGAAAAAGAATTAATTCCCAGCGTAAAAAAGTTTATTAAAAGTGGACTGCTTTCGTTAAATGGCTCTGCAATTACCGTTGATAAAGAAAAGCGTAAGTATTTTGCAGCTAGAATAACAGCATTTGATCCTGACTTTAAACCTGGTATGGAATTCTTAAAAGGGTTATTGAAAAAAGTTCCTATTCACACTCTTCCTGTTTGGTATAACATCTCTCGAACCTCTGATCGTATTTTTGACTCTATTGTGGAAAAATATTTATTAACACCCCAGACATTTCAACGCCATTTATCAGCTCTACAGTTTCCTGATCCTATTATGGAAGACATACTAAAAGATCTTCTAGATGCTCCTGAATACTTGCTGTATGTAAGTGATTTGATGGTTAAATACTCTTTTTCTCTGGAACAATTTCAAACAATTGCACTATTGCTAGAGTTTCACTTCGTATGTTGTTTAACCTATAAAAAGATGGATTCTAAATGGGTGGAAGTAATTACGTTTTTTCAAGAATGGAAAGATTATTTACTCTTTTTACGTAAAACACAACCTACTACGCTTTGTGCAAACTCTGTTAAAAGAGAAAGCACAAGAGCTTTCTGTTTTCTTGAAGATATCACTTTTCTTTTATCTTTAGCAAAAAAACAACCCTTTTTCTATAGAGATACAATTGAGCTGGCTAATTGTTTGCACCTAAACCCAACAAATAAAAGACATATAAACTATTTTGAACGTTTACTAAAAAAAATAGAGTTATTGAACTTAGCTTCTGTTAAGAATAAAAGCCTTTCTTTGTTAGACAAAGCAAATGAATGGTTTGGCTTAACTAATCCCCAAAAATCCTTATTGTTGTATCGCCATTCTTATGCGCCAGAAGTGATCGGCTCATTTAACGAGCGCGCCTTAAGAGATATCGAAAAAAGTGTTTTAAGAGTAGCTTGTTCCGAATGGGTTTTATTTGAAGATTTTCTTAAAGGTATGACTACTGCTTTAAGCGAAGAATCTAGTGTTATCTTAAAAAAACAAGGCAAAAACTGGAAATATACGCTTCCTTTTTACAACTCTAGAGAGCTTATTTTGATTGAAGCAATTATTTTAGAATGGTTATCTGAATTAGGAATTGTAGAATTAGGTAGTTATCAAAATCATCGTTGTTTTCGCGTAACAGAATATGGAAAAGATTTTCTTGGATAAAAGATATGTCAAAACATAAAGAATCAGAACTTGTTTCTAATAGACGCGCTTTTTATGACTATGAAATCATAGAAACATTTGAAGCTGGTATTATTTTATCCGGCACAGAAGTAAAATCTTTGCGCAATCATGGAGGCAGTTTAAGCGATGCGTATATCTTAATATCTCAACAAGGAAAAGTTCTTTTAAAAAATGCTTCCATTGCTCCCTATCGCTTTGGAAATATCTTTAACCATGAAGATAAAAGAGATCGATTTTTGCTTTTACACAAAAGAGAAATCATAAGATTAAAAAACCTCTCTCAAGAAAAAGGATTTACCCTAATTCCTCTTTCCATGTATCTAAAAAATGGATTTATAAAAGTTAAAGTTGCCTGTGCAAAAGGTAAAAAGAATTATGACAAGAGACAAGCGCTAAAAGAAAAAGAACATACAAAAACAATTCAACAAGCAATGCGCAATCGCATAGACTGATTTTCCCTTTTTGATTATGCTGATATCTTAAGTTAAGGAGAAGTATATCATGAAAGTCGTCATCACACGAATAGAGCTTGTCAATCTAGTTGGTAAGATTCAAAACATAGTTCCTGTAAAACCAACCATTCCTATTTTATCTAATATTTTGATAGAGGCTATCGATGACCAGCTCATCTTAAGTGTAACAGATCTTACTGTAAGTGTACGAATCTATGTAGAAGCCAAAGTTTTAGAAGAAGGAGCTATTACACTTCCTGCTAAGAGGTTTTTTCAATTAATTCGTGAGTTAACCGCTATACAAGTAGAAATTCACGCTCCTTCCTCAGAAATAGCTCTAGTAAATGCTGGCACCTCTCGTTTTAAAATCCAAGGAATGCATAAAGATGAATTTCCTAAATTTCCCAATCTATCAGAAGGAATACAGCTGAACCTATCCTCCTCTCAACTAAGTTACCTATTGTCACGCACCTCTTTTGCAGCAGCTCGTGATGACAGCAAACACGCCCTTAATGGAATCTTATTGCAAAGCTTAGAGAATACCATTGTATTTATTGGAACGGACGGAAAACGCCTAGCAAAAAATAATATAGAAATAGATAATATCCCTACTGACTCAAGTTCTTATATTATTCCTTTAAAAGCTGTTGAAGAAATGATTCGCCTGCTTGATAGCAAAGAGGACGATCCTGTTACCTTAACTCTTATGCCAGATAAAATTGCTGTTGAGTTTAAATCAGTTACCTTGATTACCAAACTTCTCTCAGGTCAATATCCAGATGTGAGTCGTGTTATTCCTGAACAAATCGCCAATCCCATTGCTTTAAATCGCGATGAGTTAATGTCTTTACTAAGACAGGTTTCTTTATTTACCTCAGAAAATAGCAATTCTGTGCGTTTTACTTTTACAACGGGGGAATTACACTTATCTGCTATGAGTGGATCTATTGGTGAAGGCAAAGTGCATATGCCTGTCAATTATGGAGGAGAGAAACTGGAGGTAGCTTTTAACCCTAACTATTTTCTAGATATGCTGCGGCATAGCAAAGATGAATCTGTACATTTTAGCATTAGTGATCCCTATAACCCAGGACTGATTACTGACTCCACTTCTGCCCAGTTTGTTATTATGCCTATGCGCTTAGAAGTGAATGTATCTTAAACACCTTATTCTACGTAATTTTCGCAATCATAAGGAAACAGATTTTCATTTTTCTGCTTTGGTTAATCTGATTTATGGAAATAACGGCCAGGGAAAAACAAGTGTTTTAGAAGCCATTTACTTTTTAAGCACTGGCCGTTCTTTTAGAACTCATAACTTAAGCGATCTTATCAGAGAAGGTCAGCAGTACTTTTATCTCGAGGCTCATTTTATTAAGGATGAACTTCCGCAAAAATTACAAATCTACTATGATGAAACTACCAAACGCATCCAGTACAATCACACAAACTACCCAAAACTAGCAAATATCATTGGAATCCTGCCTTCTATTTTATCACACCCCAATGACCTTGCTTTAATCATTGGAATGCCTAATGAAAGAAGACGTTTTTTAGATATTTATCTCTCGCAAGCAGATCCTTTATACCTACACCACTTGAGTAGGTATTACAAAGCCATGAAACAACGTAACTACGCCTTGCGCAGCCAAGAAATACAAACCCTGTCTGCATGGGAACACATTATGCTCCCCTCAGCCCTGTATCTTATAGATAAAAGAGCAGAACTGAGTTCTTACTTATTAGACCCGGCTGCTGAATGGCTGTCTTTACTCTCTAACAAAAAAGATCTTTTAGATATTCATTACCAATCCTCTCTTACAAAAAAAGATTCCTCTCTTTTACTTAAATGGGAAAAAAATCGACACAAAGACATGCTTTTAAAAGCAACTACTCTAGGACCTCACCGAGACGATCTTCTTTTTTTACTATCTGGTAAACAAGCCAAAAATTTCTCTAGCGAAGGACAGAAACGCTCTTTAATCTACGCTTTGAAGCTCGCCCAATGGAATTGGATGCAAAAAAAAATAGGCTACTCTCCCCTCTTATGTATCGATGACTTTGGAATGCAACTAGACCCTAAAAGACAAGAAAATCTCATCTTCTGTTTTACTCGATTTAAACAGGTATTTATTTGCTCTGCAAATGTGCTTAAAAGCAAACTTCCAGATACCACCCGCTCTTTTTGGATGGAACGAGGGGCGATTCTATAAAAAAATTGCCTTTTTCCTAACGCATTATCAACTCAAGTTTGCCTGGTACTTTGATCGGATTCTTATACACAAACCCTTTCCTTTTCAACCAATCTGTCATGTCAGACTCTGTATATTTTATTTGCTATTATGTCTTTTTTGAACTTTGCATCCAAGCCAATAGAAAGGCTCCTAGGAGTTGGTCTTAAGGCCAAAGATATTACCGATCATGCGCTAGGCTGTGCTCTCGATAATATTGCAGAAGAAAGTCATTAGATCTTTTGCATAACCAATAAACAATCTAAAATTCTAAAGGATTTTAGTCCATGAGATCAGGGCTTACGCATGAAGAATTTCCTTTGCACCTACCAGATCTAATAAATAATCTTTACGACATGATGCATAGATGTGCTGATAATATAATGCATCATAATAGATGAAGAATGAATGAATCCTTCCATTTTATACTCCTTATGAAAAAGGAGCCAGAATCATTTTTTATCTCTCAATTATCAAGAAAAATCTTCATGCGTTGGCCCTGTCCATGAGATATGATTGTTTGAGCGATATAGCTAAAAATGCTTTTGTTAAGATAAGAATCTATAAATGAAAGCTTTAAAATAGGGGTTATGCAAGAGATCTATTAACATCTTGTTTTTCTGACAAGCATTTCCAAATATTTTCTCTGCTCTTTAGATAACTTTTGCATAAAAGCTTTATCCATTGCTTCTGAACTATTTTATAGGAAAATTGTAATTTTTACAGACTACAACTACGAGAAGTATATTATAGATAACCAATTCATTAAATTTTAATGATTCTATGAAAGTATACTTTTAAAGCTTCTTGGTAATGGGGTGTTAAGATCCAAAGGACAAATGCTCTAGATAAGCAACTCCTAAAGGAAATCCTTTTGTATCCATAGATCTACCCTGCCTTTGGAGGGAAAATTGTTCAAGGATTTTTGAGGCTAAATTCTTACCAAGCTGCACACCTTCTTGGTCAAAAGAGTTAATGTTCCAAATGAAACCCTGAAAAACAACCTTATGTTCATAAAAAGCTAAAATAGCTCCTATGGTAAAAGGATCTAATTTGTCAGCTAATAAAATGCGATTAGGGCGATTACCAGGGAAAAAAGTATTGGGATTATCGCTTTTTTGTCCCACTGCAAGTGCTATGGATTGAGCAAATAAATTGGCTAATAGCTTTTCTTGGGAAGTGGTTTGTTGATAGAAAACATCTTCTTTATATTGGCTCTCTTTAAACCCAATAAATTCAATAGGAACAACCGTTGTGCCTTGATGAACAGATTGAAAAAAAGAATGCTGGCTATTTGTACCAGGTTCTCCCCAAATAATAGGACCTGTGTCATATTCAACAAAATGTCCTGCTTTATCAATGCTCTTTCCATTGGATTCCATATCTAGTTGTTGCAAATGAGCTGGAAAACGAGATAAGGCTTGTGAATAGGGAACGATTGCAACAGTAGGAAATCCTAAAAAGTTGCGGTTCCATATTCCTAATAAGGCGGACATTAAAGGCAAGTTTGCATAAGGATCAGAGCGAAGAGCTATTTTATCCATAGCATTTGCTCCTTTTAAGAAGTCTAAAAAACGATCCATTCCTAGAGCAAATGCTAAAATAAAAGCACCTACCATAGAAGTAACAGAATAGCGGCCACCAATATAATTCCAGATATAAAAACAGTCCATATACCGCTCTTTGTTATCCATTGGGCTCCCCTTACCCGTTACAGCTATAAAGTGGTTCTTTGTAGTAAGACCTGCTTGCTTAAACTTCTCTCTTGCAAATCGCTCATTTGTCATAGTTTCTAAAGTAGTTCCTGATTTGGAAACTACGACAACAAGAGTTTTTTCTAGATCAACTTGTTGAAAAATACGAGCGCCTTCATCTGGGTCAATATTAGATAAGAAGTATACTTTGCGATCTAGCTTATGAAAAGCTTCTAAAGCTAAATAAATCGCTTCAGGTCCTAGATGTGAACCACCGATGCCGATTTGAATAACTGTTGTTATTTGAGATTTTTTTTCCATCTCATCTAAAAAGGAACGGAGTTTTTCTAATTCCTTATACCCTAAACCTGTTGCCTGCTTTGCTTCTAAAGAAGTATTACATTGCTCAAAAAAATCTCGCACTGCAGTGTGCATTGCAGGCCTATTTTCAATAGAAAACCCTTCGATAAAATTAACAATCTGCCCATTTTGCATATCTGTCATTTTTTTAACAGCTTGTGTTTCTTCGGCTAATTGACATAAAACAGAAATATTCTTTTCACTAACTTTTTCTGTTGCGTAAAACAATTTAAGCCCTAATGCCTCTAACATCATATTATCGATGCGTTTAGCGGTTAAGACTCCTTCTTTTGTTAAGTCAATCGAATCTTTAGCAAGATCATGTAATTGAGCAACTGATGGTAAATGATGAAAAAAAGTCATATTCTACTCTCTTAAATGATATTTATTAAATCAGCTACTATAATCGTTGCAAAATTGTCCTAGACAAAAGAGGCTGTAGTTCTTATCGATATTTAGAATTTTTTTCAAAAAAGGCATAAATTGCCGTCTTGAAATCTAAGAATTTTTCATAATATTGACAACTTGTTTAGCCGAACTAGGAACTTCTTCTTTTACATAGATTTTTAGTTGTTCAAGCTGGCCTTGATTGAGCCAGCATGCCTTTCCTGTATAGTTCAAATTCAGCAATGCTTCTTTGCCACCTTCTAAATAGGTTTTATAATAACGCCTTATCGTATCCTCATCTAGGATTAAGGCATCAGCTATTGCCTCATATGTCCACCCTTTATCTAAGAGCAGGATAGTTTTAATTCTATCACACAATCTCTTGTTTCGTTCATGACGATGACGAGCCTTGAGGATGTCTTTTTGGTTTCTTGTTAAAAAGTTCGCTTCAGGTTGCATAGAGGTTAGATTTATAACTCCATCAATGAGAAAAATTTAATGAATTTAGTGTTTGAAAAGTCTTTTTTCTAATGCATTTCAGTATATAGTAGTGCCAATTCAAACGGCTAGCTTAATGGAGTTCAAGTCAACGACTTGAAACTTGTCGTTAATCCTATATTTTTCTATACGATTGAATCGGAATCAATATATACAATCGCTAGTATCTAGTAAAATGTACTTTTCGTCTTTGTAGAAATAACAATATAGTAAAGTCTTTTGTCTATTTTTTTAAATGAAAAGTGGTTTTTTTCAGAAACCGATTTTTTTTTATACATTTGTTTAAAAAAAGGGAGTGCATACTCACAAGATAGAATTTTTAAGCTGCGAAATGTCATGTTTTTTCCTTAATTCTAATCTATTAATTATTTAACGTGTTTAAAAAGTTCTTTTTTAGAGGCGATTTTCACTTCTTATCCCTTTCTTAGAATATCGTTGCAACATTTTTTTCCTAAAAACTCTAGTTATTCTCTATAGCCTTCAGCGTAATTATTTTTTCCATTGGCACGATCTCCGATAAACGCTTGTAAGAAAAAAATAAATGATTTAAGGTACCTTATGTTTTATCGGAGCATAGCGCAGTTTGGCTAGCGCACCTGCTTTGGGAGCAGGGGGTCAGGGGTTCAAATCCCTTTGCTCCGATTATTTTATGTTACTAAATTTTATAATAGCTATACTGAATTCAAAAGGCGAATTTATATGGCGTTATCAAAAGGTAATCACCCTCTTCTTTATTACAACTTACTTCATCAAGAGATTAAGGCGTGTGCTGAACATGTTTTTGAAATAAGCGGTAAAAAAGACGCAAATATAAACAAAGATTATATTCATGTTGTAGCTAGACTACACGACCTATATCAAATCTCCAAAAAAGTTCAAATAGAAGAACGTTATTTATCTTTGGTAGAATTAAAAACCCATTTAGAAAACACGACCCTTTGCTTTGAAAATCAGGAGCTAAATACATTGCATTCAATCCGCCTTTCAGAAGCAATTAGTATACTAGCCCTACCAGAAGGAAAAAAAAAGTGTATAAATGAACCTACTTACCATTCTCTAAAAGAGCGCTTTCTTAGCTATTTTCTAAAAAATATTCAACCAGAACAAGCTCTATTTCGAAAACTAAAAGCTTTAAAAGATTTGTAAAAAATCGAGCATAGCTACTTCTTGAGGTAAACAAAGACTCTCGCCTTCTATAATCACTCTACCACCTGTTGCGCAAAATCCTTGCAATTGCCTTTTTCCTTGATTTGATAATGTTCTAGAAAAAACCAAGATGCTATCTAGTCCATTCCAGAAATGGTTTAATTTAGATTCGGGAATACATCTAAAATCTATCTGCTTTTGTTTTAAGCGCATTAAAATGGAATTAATCTGAGTTAATGTTTTTTGATCACAATGAGAGTCAGGAGGTAAACAAATTCCTAAACGTGCTTTCTGATGTAAAAAAGGCAGCTGATTTCTCTTTAAATCCAATAAAACAAATGATTCAAACCACTCCAGAGAAAATTTTTGCGCTAAGAAAGACAAAGGCTCTGTAACTTCAATCAGTAATAATGTAACACACTCCTCTGGTAAAAAGACAAGTAGTCTTTGCATAACTTCTGCAAATAATTTAGCAGCGTATAACTCATAATAGTGCTCTAGAGAACTAGAAGAGGCCTCTTTTAACTCATGTCGATGTGCAGCATTTTGTATGAACAAATCCAACCACTTATGAAAAGACTCTGACCAAAGCTCTTTTGGAAAAATTCTAGAAAAATCCGTTGCTCCTTGATAGAGGATTACGCCAGCCGTATTTTTTTTAAAATCATTCCAAATTGTCCGACAAAAATGCTCTATTGTAAGCAATTGTGATTGACTTTTTAAGAAGTCCTGAGGAGAAAAATGCATAGTAGAAAAAGAAAAATCAAGATACCAAAGAACAGAAGATTCTCGAAAAGCTAGAAGCTCTTGTGTTTTCCAATCTAAATCTGCAGATAATCCTGCTGGTAAAACAATTTGTTTTGCCTTAGAAAATGGCATTTTTACTCTTGTTTAAAAAGGGTAAATAATACACTTGCTTACCTTTTGCCCTCCATAACTGCTCAAAATAAGAAGAACCATAATTTTCCCAATGATTGGTATAAAAAGGGTTTTTCAGAGAAAAATCCCATTTTTCACTTGAGCTTACAGCGGATATAATCTGCTGTACATAATCTAGATGGTCAGTAGCGACAATAGTTTCTGTTTGTGGCTTGGCTTTCTTGCTTAATTCTATGAGAAAAGGTTCCTGTACTAGGCGGTTTCTCGCATGTTTTTCTTTGGGCCAAGGATCTGGGAAATTGATATAGACCTTCTGAAAGCTTACATCTGCCACATAATTTTTGGTAAAGGTAAGGGCCTCACCACAAACAATCAATATATTAGTCAAGCTTAAATTTCGCATTTTAGACCAGATTTTACGCACCCTTTCAAATTTTTTTTCGACAGCAATCCAGTTAATTTCAGGATGATTTCTTGCTTTCTCAATCAACCAGCAGCCATTTCCACTACAGTATTCAATATGAATAGGCAATTGATTTTTAAACACTTGAGGACTGTACCAATTTACAAAACCCCATTCTCTATGGTTCATGTAATATTGAGGCACAAATAAAATATTTTCAAAAATTACGGGCCTTCTTTCATCCCAAGAAAAAGGAAACTTTAAATCTTTTGGTTTCATAATCAGCAAAAATTTGTATGTAGAACTAAAACATGATAGCTAATTGTTATTTTGTTGCCTATATCTCTCTTATTCTTCTTGATCTATTCCAATCCAGCTTGATAAGCTAAAAAACAAAGTTAAAAGCTATAGCATTTTTAGAATTTTAAAGGAGATATCCTAAAATGAAGTTAAAGTCTATTTTAATTATTGGATTGATGCAGCTTAGTGCGTTATATGCCAACCCTACAGAAACCGATACCTCAGACCTTGTAACAATTGAGCAGGAATTTTCTTTAATCGATCAAGAGTTAAACAGTGTCAAAGAACAACTCATTGCTTTAGAAGAAGATGCTCGTTTGGATACTTCATCTAGGGCAACCCCCGAAGAAACCCCATTCACACAGCTGCAAGAGTCGATTTCTGACTTTCCTTCAAAGATGATGGTAATTGATTTTAAACAAGCATTTTCTGGAGCACCTCTCATCTACATACTTTTATTTGGAATGTCTACGTTTGCTCTTTGCTTATGGTTCTACTGCCTGTCTTCCCTGCGCAATAGTACAAAAGTTTCTCAATCTTTAGTCGACACACTTCGCTCTCAATTAACCAACCATAATTTTGACGAAGCTTTAGGGGTATGTAAACAAGAAAAAACGTTATTTTGTCATTTAGTGGCCACAGGTATTCATTCCAGGCAACATGGATTTCCAGTAATGGTTGAAATCATGAAAGCGGAAGGCAAAAGAGTTACTGCAACATTTTGGCAAAGAATTAACTTACTTAATGATATTGCTATTATTGCCCCCATGCTTGGTTTATTAGGTACTGTTTTTGGCATGTTTTATGCTTTTTATGACGTCAATCGCTCTATAGAAAGCGTTTCTATGCTATTCGATGGACTCGGAGTTTCTGTAGGGACTACCGTTGTTGGATTAATTGTAGCTATCTTAGCGCTTATCTTACATTCTTCTGCTAAATACAGATTGGTAAAAACATTGGTATTAGTAGAGAGTGAAACCCACCAAATAGCTTCTCTTATCGATGCTCAAAACAAGAGTGCAAGTATATGAACCTAATCCCTGAAGAAGAACTCAAAAGATACAATCATCTGAATTTAGCTCCTATGATTGATTTTCTGTTTTTAATCGTAGCTGTTTTTGCAGTGATTGCAGTTACTCGAGCCAGCCTTTTTGATCGTGAGATCAGTTTAGTCAAGGTCCAAACAAAAGTAGATGCTTCTATTCCCCAAGACCGCTATACCGTGCATTTGAGCATAAATAATAAGGGCGAGTACAAATGGATTACAGAATTTAATGAATACCTGATTTCTTGCCCACTAGACGTGCAATTAGAGCTTAAAAAACAACAAGAACTCGGTCTTTTACCCAAAGATACGCTAAAAACACAAGTGCTCTTACATATCGACAAACAAGCGATGTGGGAGCCCATTGTACAGCTGATCTTTGCTGTAAAGCAAGCCGGGTTTCAAATCCACCCCGTTTATGAAAGTGAATAGCAATTAAAGAATTTTTTATGCAACTAATTAACACAGCTATGAATATTTCATGTGAGTCTGCACATGAACTTTATACAAAGGTCTTACAATCCCTGGTTAATGGAGAAAACATTCCTTCTGTCAAAGATCCTAAATCGATCGGATCTGGATGGGGAA
The DNA here is from genome assembly GCF_018642185.1 of Candidatus Rhabdochlamydia sp. W815. Taxonomy (NCBI): domain Bacteria; kingdom Pseudomonadati; phylum Chlamydiota; class Chlamydiia; order Parachlamydiales; family Candidatus Rhabdochlamydiaceae; genus Candidatus Rhabdochlamydia; species Candidatus Rhabdochlamydia sp. W815. Next base: position 28,547 of record NZ_JAAVTY010000001.1, read on the forward strand.
CGAGCAGGGCTTACGCATGAAGAATTTTCTTTGCACCTACCAGATCTAAGAGCCTGTTTAAAATCTTTTCAAAAGTAGAGCAATAAAAGCAAGAACCACCATATTCAGGCTTGTATGTAGTTTTCTTTCGCAATTTTTCCATAGCCTGCGACATTTTTCTATCCACGCAAAAGAACGCTCTACAACCCATCTTTTGGGAATAACTGTAAAAGTATGAAGTGTATTTCTTTTGGCTATTTCTACTATACATCCTAATATCTCCTGCACACTCTTTGCAAATTTTTCTCCAGAATATCCTCCATCTGCTAAAACATTTTTTACACCGAACAAATGGTTTTTATGTAGTGAAAATGCTTCTATACACCCATTTCTGTCAGTGATATTAGCGGTGGTAATGTGAATCGCATGAGGAAGCCCTTGGGTATCGACTGCTATATGTCTTTTTATTCCTGATATTTTTTTCCCTGCATCATATCCTTATCTTCTCCGCTGTATCAGTATTTTTAACACTTTGAGCATCAATAATTACAAAGCTTGTTTTCTCTTTCCGACCACTGCTTTTTCTGACCTCGCCAACCAATTTTTTTTAAAACTATTTCAAGAATACTCTTAGAATTTTTATCATCTTTTTTATTCCAAAGAGGGAAATAATAATAACATAATTCCCATTTAGGATATTCTATGGGTAACATACGCCACTGGCAACCACTTTTTAAAATGTACAAAATTCCACAAAAAATATCATATAGATCAACTCTTCGTGGACGTGTTTTTTTGCGTGTAGACTCAAGTATTAGATGGATTTTGCTAAATTGTTTACGAGAAATATCGCTTGGATAAGAGCGGGTCATAACTACCTCCAAAGGTTTTATGAAAACTATCATTATACCTTAATGAGAAGATTTTAAACAGGCTCTAAGAATAGGGCTTTCCAAGAGTTATATGAAAATTGTATTTTACTTTATTTCTGTTAAATTTGTATCCTCTTAGGGGTGTCTATAGTGGTTCCGATTCAATCGCATAGAAAAATATAGGATTAACGACAAGTTTCAAGTCGTTGACTTGAACCCCATTAAGCTAGCCGTTTGAATTGACACTACTATATAACAAAAAGATATAAAACTAGGAATATTAGTAGTTTTTTAGAAAAAGCTATCATTACAATCATTTTTTTACTCAAATGTCCTATCTTTTTTATGAAAAATTTTTAAAAGAAAAACCTGATTAGACGCAAGAAGAACTAAATGAAAATAGTGCAACACTTACGATCAGCTTGGCAAAATGACTCTTTTTACATGCAAACAACTTCTAAAAATGCAGCTGATATCTTTGAAGCTGGAGTAGTTGGATGCATAACAGGTCGTATTACTCGGGTTATTTCCCCAAGAGATGGAGCGATTTATTCAATGGCTGATAATGCTTCTGGTATTTTTGTCAAGTTTATCGAAAACAAGTTTTTAAAAGAGCCTCTTATGTCTGATAAAGATCTAGAAAAAAACTTAAGAGTTCTTGTAGGAATGTATTTAACGAACTATTTTAGGATAAGCATCTGTTCTTTAATAAGAGTGAGGGGTTTAGAAATTTTTGATTTTAATTTTGGTTTTAATAAAGCTAACATAAGATTTATCTGTGTAAAATTTGCTGTAAATGTAGTAATCAAAAATACACTAGACCTCTTGCATAACCTGAACTTTAAAGCTCGCAATTTGTAATTATTATTTCCATCTTTGGAATAAAAAAGAGGATAAAAATTCTAAGACTATTCTTAAAATAGTTTTTAAAAAAATGGGTTGGCGAAGTCAGAAAAAGCAGTGGTTGGAAAGAGAAAACAAGCTTTGTAATTATTGATGCTCAAATTGTTAAAAATGTAGAAATAGCCAAAAGAAATGCACTTCATACTTTTACAGTCATTCCTAGAAGATGGGTTGTAGAGCGTTCTTTTGCATGGATAGAAAAATGTCGCAGGCTATGGAAAAATTGCGAAAGAAAACTATGTACAATCCTGAATATGGTGGTTCTCGCTTTTATTGCTCTACTTTTGAAAAGATTTTAAACGGGATCTTAGTAAAAATCTGTTGAATTATCTTTTCTGCATAAAGAGGTGCTGAAATTTGTGAGAGGTAAAAGGCAAGGATTAACATGCGTTTCAAGAGCGATCTCCTAGGATTTTTAAACAAGAGCATGGCAAGAATGAAAAAAAAGTATAAAAAAAGGTTCTCTTAAAGAGCTCATTTAAAATAAAACGCTCTTGCTGAAAATCAAGTAAATCGGGATGATGTATCCCCTATGCACTGGTAGCTCAGCTGGATAGAGCACCCGGCTACGAACCGGGAGGTCGGAGGTTCGAATCCTCTCTGGTGCATTTTTTTCTATAGAGAGCTATCTATGATCGTAAAAAGATTTTCAACCGGGCCAATAGATACGAATAGCTATTTGCTTAGCTGCCCATCTTTTAAGTCAGCTGTTGTAATTGATGTAGGACAGGATAGTGCTACAGAGCTTAGCTCTTATGCAGAAGAGCACCAATTAACACTGGAAAAAATTCTTCTTACTCATTCTCATTGGGATCATATTGCAGACGTTGTTTGCCTAAAAAATCATTTGGATATACCGGTTTATATACACCAAGATGATGAAACTAATGTCATAAATCCTGGTTCTGATGGGCTTCCTCTCTTTATTCCTATTCAAGGAGTAAAAGTAGATCATCATCTAAAAGATGGTGAAGTGGTTAATGTAGGAGATCTGCACATTCAAGTCATTCATACTCCAGGCCACACTCCGGGAGGTGTATGTTTTTATCTGGAGAAACAGAAAATCCTCTTTTCAGGAGATACCCTATTTCAAGGAGCTATTGGTCGAATGGATTTGCCAACAGCATGCCCTACCCTTACAATGATAGAATCTTTAAAAAAATTAGGAGCTCTTCCACAAGAGACTATTGTCTATCCAGGGCATGGGGATAAAACTACAATTAAGCAAGAACTTTCAAACATTCATGCAATGGAAAAACTTTTACACAAGAGGACGTTATGAGTCGTTTACTGATTGGAAAAAAAGCCCCTTCTTTTAGGGCAAAGGCTGCACAAGGGGATAAAATAATAGATGGGTTTTCTTTAGATGATTTTTTAGGGCAATATGTTGTGCTTTTCTTCTACCCTTTAGATTTCACTTTTGTTTGTCCAACAGAGGTGCACGCTTTTCAAGAAGCCCTTCAACAATTTAAGCAAAGAAATGCTCAAGTAATTGGTTGCTCGGTGGATAGTGGATTTTCTCATCTAGCTTGGCTTTCTACTCCTAAAGCTAAAGGTGGTATTGAAGGGATAGAATATCCGATTATTTCTGATCTGAATAAGAAAATAGCTAATGATTATGGCGTATTGCATGAAGAAGAAGGAATTGCTTATCGAGGTTTGTTCTTAATTGATCGTCAAGGAATGATACGTCATCTTTTAATCAATGATTTCCCCATTGGACGTTCTGTAGAAGAGGTTTTGCGTATTTTAGATGCATTAATCTGCTTTGAAATGCATGGAGAGGTTTGCCCTGCTAATTGGAGCGTGGGTAAAAAAACCATGCAACCGGATGCAGTGGGATTGGTTCATTATTTTAGCTAAGCGTGGCTGGTTAAGAAGTCATAGAGATCTTTTTGAGAAGTAACGAAGATGCTTTGGTATAAAAAACAAATGGCAATGGTGCGTTTGATAATATCTTCATCTCCTACTCCAGGCATGCAAATAGCTGATAGCTTAGGGAATGCTTTTAGATTTTTAAGCATTTTTAGCCCTTGTTTATAATCCGGCAAGCTAAAACCTTCTTCTTTTACTCTAAAATAGATTAACAACCTATTGTAGAGTAGCATCTGAATGCCACATGGTAATCCTTCGCTTCCCTTAGGAGGATTGCCAAATTTTTCTGCTAGTTGATAGGCAGATTTACAGAACTTAGGAGTGCAAAACTCTCCTTTTTCTGCTTCTCCAAATAAAAAAACCGTATGGCGCATCTCTTCCTCCTTTGAAAGGGACTTATTTGTTTCTTTATATTTTTTCAAAAAAAAATTCAATATAAGTAAAGTTGTTGTAGGAAATTCTTTGTATAATTAAAACTAATGTTTTAATTTATGGAGGTGGCTAGATGCTGAGAATTTTCCTTTTGTCTCTGATTATCAGTCATATGGGATTTATCTTTGTGCAATCTAAAGAGCAAATAGAGGAAAATTTTTTTGATACTGTTCATCAATTAATTGATCAAGATGATTTTTTTCAAGCCAAAGCAGTACTTATTCAGGAAATTTCTCAGAATCTTTTTCTTGCCAAAAGATTTGATTATGAAAACTATCAAAACGTTAAAAGCCAAGTCTTTAAAAGATTAACAGGAGAATATGAGAATATTCCTTTAGTTTTTTGCCAGCTGTTTGAAAATATTAGTTGGAAAGATATGCAAAAAGAGTTAACCGCTTATCAAGAAAAAATACAAAGACAAATGCAAGCTTTTTTTGTTTCTGTATCTACGCAGGATTCTTTTTATCAACTTCCTTTATTAGAAGAGGATAAAAAAAATATCAGCATCATTATTAAAACAATGGCAGAAAAAGGATTGCTAAAATTACTGCTTCTGCAAAACGATTTAGAAAAAAAAGGAGATCAAGTGAATTATATTCATCCTTTGCGCTTTATTGGATATATCTTTTCCAATGAAGAACTAAAAAATTGTATGCGTCAAATTAAGACCAGTAGATTTAAATGGAATGAATTTATTAAAGGGTTTTCTCATCGTATGGATGAAGAATACGCTGTAGATAACCTCATACGCTTTATACCAGAATTTGTAGAGCAGGTATATCCACAACACCCTGAACGCATTGAGGTTTTTATTAAGAAAAAATCTTGGGAAGAGTTTGTTACTGATTTATTAAATTAAAGATAATCCATGAAAGAAAAATCGATTAACTATTGGTTTTTTGGCTTCTATTTTTTATGGATAAGTACATTACATATTGTTCATTTGTTGCTAAAGTCCAATGTAGTCATATGGTATGTTGATGCAATAGGACAATGTGCTCTTGAAACTATTTTATTAATGATATTAGCTAAACTTCTCAGTTTATATATTCCTTTTGCTGTCAACATAGTTGGATTGAGCCTCTTTTTAATCTTAGCTTATATCATTGATTTTCCTCTTATTCGACTAATGGATATTTCATTTTGGTTTGCTTTAAATTTTATGCTGCAAGAAGGATGGGACAATATTTTAGAGTTGCTGTATGCAAGCAATATTTCTTTAACCAATTGGGTCCTTTTAGTTTTTGGCTCGGTCATTATCTTAATTTCGAGTGTATTGTGTTTTAAAAAAACACAATACTGGAGTGACAAAATTCCTCTTTATCTTTCCTTTCATTCTCTGATTGTATTATTAGGTGGTAGTTTTCTTTTACTATGTGGTTGGGATTTAATAACGCTAGATAGGAAAATGCTTGATAATATACAGGCATATCAAAAAATCCTGCCTTGGAAAACCACTTTTTTTGTGAAAGAAAAGGAGTATTTAGAAGTAGATCAACCTATTCTAGCTCTGCAAGAACATAACTTATTAGAGATTGAGAAATTGCATTTAAATGCAAAACCAGATATTTATTTATTTATAGTAGAATCTTTAAGAGAAGATTTTATTAATCATGAAATAGCTCCTTATTTAAACTCTTTTAAAGAACAGGCGCTCTCTTTTCAATTAGCTCTTGCTAATGCAAATGCAACACATCTTTCCTGGTTTTCACTTTTTTATTCTCAATTGCCATTTCATTGGAATTCTTTATTATTAAAGCAAAAAGCCATGGGAAGTCCTTTTTTACAAATATTGAAGACAAGTGGATATCGCATCCATGTATACGCCTCCTCACGCCTTGGTTATTACGGAATGGGAGAGAGTTTATTTGGTCGTAATCGAGAGCTTATTGATAAAATGGTTACGCAAGATTCTGTAGCAGTACCTACTTATTTAAAAGACCAAGCTGTTGTCAATTGTTTAATAGAGGATATGCAACAGAATAAAGGTGGGCGGGTATTTATTACTTTTTTAGATTCTACGCATTTAGACTACAGCTGGCCTATTGAGAAAAAATCTGTTTTTGAACCAGTGGATCAAACCCTTAACTATCTAAAAGCTCTCTCTAATAATAAAAACTATTTAGAAAAAATTAAGAATCGTTATCGAAATGCGCTGCATTTTGTGGATACCTTATTTGGGAAATTTTTCGTAGCTCTTGAATCGGATGAAGATGCTTTGGTAGTAATTACAGGAGATCATGGAGAAGAGTTTTATGAACAAGGACATCTTTTTCATGCTTCTCATTTAAGTTATCCACAGCTTCATATTCCTCTTTATTATCGTTTAGGGAACGATCCTAAATGGAGTGGATGCACTTTAGATCGACTTAGTTCGCATATGGATATTTTCCCTACTCTATTTCACTATTTATTGAAAAAACCATTTATAGGAAATTATGAAGGACAATCTGTTTTAGAAGAGAGTCATTGGCCTTATGCGGTAATCACCCGGTTCAATGCTTGTTTTTCCCCGACAGAATTTTGCATTCACGATAAAGAATATAAAGCGATTTTTCGTGCAGAAAAGGATGTTTTTAGTTGTAAAAGATTACAACTCATAGATGTAAAAACATGGCATGATGATCTATTAGCTAACAAAGAACAAATCCTAGAAGAGCGATTCAAACCAGCTCTTAAAAAGGTATTTCCTTCTCATGAGTAATGTAAGAACTTGGAGCCTATCAAAACTAGATTCACTACTTGGAACCTGTTTCCCTTACCAGAGATGCTCTTATGAAACACAAGAGGAAATCAAAACCTATAGAAGTCCTTTAAGTTTACAAAAGTTTGCAAAAGAGCATGGATATTTCTCACATGCACCTCTGCTCTCTTTCGTATCTAGTAGTCAAGGGGACTTAAAAGTTGTGCAAGGAGCATTAGAAAACACTGTAGAGGTAGATAATAACTGGCTAGATTTTTGTGTAACGGAGCTTCTTTGCAAAGCATTAGCCTATCGCGATATTGCTTTAAGCCATGAGATAAAAATTCCTGTTCGTAATTTACAAAATCAAATCTTTTTAGAGACATTTGTTCTAGATCGAATTTTTAATCTTTGGCAACAGATGCCAGCTTTTGGTTGGATTCCAAAAAATTCTCACATTTCTTCTTTGTTAATTTTTCGAGGAACGGATTGTAGTCTAACTACTAAGAGAAGCTTAGCTTCTCTTTTTAGCGATTTAGATTTTTCTGGTCCTGGGTTTAGCGTATTTAGGAAAGCGAAATTACAGATCCAAGAATGGTTAGCCCAAGTTCATCAAAAAAAAAAGACTGCGCGTGTACTGGGCTGTAGTTTAGGAGGAGCTCTAGCTGGGCATACCTTTATCGAATATTACGATCTATTAAGCAAAGAATCCTCTGTTGCTTTTCATCCTCCAGGAGTATTTAAACAGGAAAAAAAAAACTGGAATCAGCTTGAAAAAGAAATTAAACAGCGGTTTATTACTTATGTTGCACAAGGAGATTCTGTCTCCAAAGTAGGCTCTCTCATTGGAAATAGATATGTATTATCCATAGATGCAGAACTAAAGCCTTTAGTTGCGCATACTCTATTATTTGCAGGACAGCCGCTACTTATTTGCCAAAATGCGCGTGAGCTTTAAGTTCATGTTCAATTTCCAGTAGACGATTGTATTTAGCAACCCTATCTGTACGGCAAGGTGCTCCTGTTTTAATCTGTCCTGTTGAAAAAGCCACGCTTAAATCAGCAATTGTTGTATCTTCTGTTTCTCCTGAGCGATGAGAAATAACGGTTTTATATCGATTCTTTTTTGCTAGATCTATAGTTCCAAGAGTTTCTGATAGAGTTCCAACTTGATTGAGTTTAATTAAAATAGAATTAGCCACTCCTTGATCAATCCCTCTTTGTAGAAATTTTGGATTGGTTACAAAGATATCATCTCCGACTATTTGGATTTTTTTCCCTAATGTAGTTGTTAATTTATGCCAACCTTTCCAGTCATTTTGATCGAGAGGGTCTTCAATGCTATCAATAGGGTATTTTTCGCATAATTCACTAAGGTAGGTGATAAGCTCTTCTGTTGAACGTGTGCTAAAAGGCATACCAGCTGCTTGTTTTTTTCTTTCTATATAAGATTTGCTGCAACTGTCATAAAATTCAGAAGCGGCACAGTCCATGGCAATGGTTATTTGGCTACCTGGTTCATAGCCCGCTTGCTTAATGGCCCTTAAGATATAATCGAGAGCTATCTCATTGGATTCTAATCTAGGAGCAAATCCTCCTTCATCTCCAACCGATGTAGAATATCCTTTGCTTTTTAAAAGCGATTTTAGTATGTGATAGATTTCTACACCCCAGCGCAATGCTTCACGAAAACTAGGTGCTCCGACAGGGCGAATCATAAACTCCTGAAAATCGAGTAGACTATCTGCATGAGCTCCTCCATTGATAATATTCATCATAGGGCGGGGCATTATATAATTGGTTTGAGGGTGTAAGTACTTATAAAGAGGTATCTTTTTAGAGCAGGCAGCAGCTTTAGCTACTGCAAGAGAAACTCCTAGAATAGCGTTAGCTCCATAGCGTGATTTATCTTCTTTTCCATCTGCTTGAATCATTAACTGATCGATTTTATTTTGTGCAAAAAGGGATTCTCCTCTTAAAAGTTTAGCAAGAGGATTGATCACGTTTTCTACAGCCTGCAGAACACCTTTACCTTGATAGCGCTTAGGGTCTTTGTCTCTTAGTTCAACAGCTTCGTGCTCACCGGTGGATGCTCCGGAGGGAACAATGGCTTTACCTTGGCTACCATCTGTAGCAAAAACAGAAACCTCAATTGTGGGATTGCCGCGAGAGTCGAGTACTTCTAAAGCATCAATAGATTCGATATTACTCATATAAAATGCCTAATGGTTAACGATTTTGATGTTTTTTAAATAGAGAAGACATTAAAGCGCAATAAGAGGCAAAGCGCAAGTTCGAAATTTTTCCTATCTCTACTGCTTTTTTTACTGCACAATTAGGTTCTTCTTGATGGGTGCAATTGGGAAATTGACATTCTGAGGAAATGGTAAAGATTTCAGAAAAGTAAGAAGATAGTGTTTTTTTATCTACATCCCAGATTCCAAAACTCTGAATACCAGGGGTATCAATACAATATCCCCCTCCTTCTAAGGGGATCATGCGAGCTTGTGTTGTCGTATGTGAGCCTTTGCCTGTGCGTTTTACCACTTTCCTTGTTGCAAAGCAAAGGCCTGTAGCCAAATTAATCAAAGAGGATTTACCTACTCCAGATTGTCCAGAAAATACCGATGTTTTATTGTGCATTTGTGTTTTTAATGCATCGATGCCTTCTTGAGTGGTAACACTCATAGGAATTACGATGAAATGAAGCGATTTATAGGTATGAACAAACTCTTCATATAATCTCTTTTCCTCTTCAATAGCTTCCCAAGAAAGTCTATTAGGAGGATTATCTAATAAATCTACTTTATTGATGAGAATAATCGGACGAATATTTCCTTTTTGTGCGGCTATAATATAGCGATCGATAAGTAGAGGTTTTAATCTAGGACTACAAACAGAAGCTGTAATAAAAACTTGGTCTACATTGGTGGCAATCAATTGTTGCTTATTGCGAGAGAGGTTATCTGCTCTAGACAGAATAGAGCTACGGGGGATTATTTGAGTAATCACAGCATGAGTTTCATCGATGATTTGCATAGATACAAGATCTCCAACCGCTATGAGGTTTTTCATAAGGTCACGCTCTTGTTTAAGAGCGCCTTTTAAAGAACAAAGGTAGGAATATTCATTTGCAAAAACCGTAATTCCATCTGCTGCAATAGTGAGAACTCTACCTTGTATATCTGTTGCATTAATAAGCTTTTTACTTTGTTTGAGCAGTTGGTCCTGATTGCTTTTTTTAAATTTAGATCGGTCTTTTTTTTCTGCGGTTTTTCTTTGTTTGCGCGAAGCCTTTCTATCTGCATTCCAATATTGCTCCTCCCAATGGAGAAAGTGATCTTGCTTACTCATTCTTGGCCCTGTACAGATACATGAAAATAGCTCCAGCAATTGCCACGTTCAGAGATTCAACGGGTTTTTTAACGGGGATGGCTATTTTTTTAGCGTGTTGCATGATAAAAGGACTCAGTCCGTGGGATTCATTTCCCAAAGCTAAAGCGATGGGTTTTTCTGGTAAGTTTTTTTGGATTTTATCCCCTTTAGCATCAGCTGCATAGATAGAAAACCCCCCTTTTTGTAGTAGGCTCTGTAGATTGATAAGGTCTCCTTGAGTTAGGTTTAAAAAAAAAGTTGCGCCCTTAGCAGCACGCAGTGCTTTATCATTATATAAATCTACGCATCCCTCTAATAAAAATACATCCCAATCAAATGCTAAAGCGGTGCGTAAAAGAGTTCCTAGGTTCCCAGGATCTACCACTCTATCCAAGATCAGTAAGCGCTTACTAGACTTTACATCTTGAAAGGTAGGCATATAGATCTCAGCTGCAATGGGCTCAGGAGCTTCAAGACCTGTAATTTTTTCTAGGATAGCTAAAGAAGTGGTATGGATTTGTTGTGCTTTATAGGAAAAAAGAGGTCGGTATGTTTTTTCGATCAGAATATTTTTAAAAAAAAATTTTTGAGATAATTCGCGAATCAACTTTATTCCACTGATTAAGACCGTTTTTTGTTCATAGCGATATGCGCGATTTCGTCGCAATTTAACTAAGTGTTTGATAAGAGGATGTTGTAGACTGGAAAGGTAGCTCATGAGAATATTTGTTTCGAACAAGCCCATTTTGTCAGAAAATAGATTGCCCAGCAATAGCAATTGTATTTATTCTTAAACTTTTTACAAAAAAGAGGTTCTCTTTGTGGATGTAATGCTCTTAAAAAAAACATACGGCGCTTAAAAGTTCTGTTTTTTACTTTAAGATACCCTCCTTTAGCTAAAGAAGGATTAAAGAATGTTTTAGATGTTTCCTATTATAAAGGGATGCTCAAAAAAAGTAAGATTGAAAATACAAGTTTAGATCAGATCATTAATTTATGTAACGAGATCCGGTTGTTAAATTTTGATGTAAGGTGTGGAAATATATCTCATTTTGAGCTCTTAACCATGTTTAGTCCCAAAGTGGGATGGAGTGGATTAATTCTAAAACCTTTTGGTTTTTTTTGCCAACTTTTGATGATATACATGCCATAATTGCACACAAAAAATGGGTTGCTCCTTAGACGGAGTAGGTTAAACTCTCCAATATAAACAAGATTTTTTTAAATCTCAAAACCGCTCGTTAAAGAGCAAAAAAATGAGGAGTAACCCATGAAGCATTATATTGGATTAGATGTATCGATTAAGTTCATGATGCAACAAGTTGCTCTGCCATTCTCTTAATTTTTCCGCAGCTCTGTTTCTTGCTGCTTGTAAAGCCGATTGGTAGTTTTCTCTATCAAATGTGCCGGTCTCTGCATGCTGTATGTCTATTTGGGTTTGTTCTAGATTATTAAGTATATAGCCCTTGGGTTCTTTAATAATGCGATAAGAGTTGACTATTGTTGAAGCAGCTAAACCCGCAGTTGCTTGCAAAAATTGTATAGGAACTCTCTTTAGCATAGCTTTTCCGAGTGGACGATCAGAGGAATAAATGAGCCCAAGGCCCCGAATGGTCAATTCTCCCACAGCAAAGACTCGCAAGATGAAAAATGTAGTATTGGATACTCCTAAAGCAAGAAACGCTGGAGGACGAAGTCTTTGTCCAGGTTCTGTTATTTCATTTATATAATTGAATATTTGATGCTGAATGTGATAATCTAATCTTTCTGAATGAGAGATGGATGTAGGATTATTTCTTATTTGATAATCTGGGGCCGTAGATTCTCTCCTACTTTTTACTTTCTTTGCCCTACCAAAGGCTTCTTGAGATTCCCGTTGATGATCTTCATTGTCAATGGTTCCTCGTTCTGCATGGTCAAGATCTACTTTAGTATATTCTTTCCCATATAATATATGAAACTTGGGGTTTGAATCAAAAGCTATGACAAAAGGTCCAATTATTAAGTTTAGCACATCCAAAGGTATTCCTAAGGTCTTTATAGATGCTTTTTTCAGCATAGCTTTTCCGAGTTGACGATCGGAAGAACCGATAAGCCCAAGTCCGCGAATAGTTAATTCTCCTATAGAAAAAACCTGCAGCATGAAAGAAATTAAGCTAGAGGTTTCTATAGAAAAAAAGGCTGCAGAACGAAACGATTGCGTATGTTCTATCATTTTTTCTGTATAATTAAATATTTGATTACGAATCCGGTAATCCAGATGTTCTGAATGAGAGATAGGTGCAGACATAGTATAACCCTTTTTGTGTTAAATGGTTTGTTGAACGGGGAAGGCTTTATAGCTTGCTGGATCCTTAGTATAAAGTCTTGCTATTGCTGCTATAAAGTCAGCCGAGCTTGAGCCTGGATCAATATCTAATTTTTTGGCATGATCTTTAGTAAAGGTATAGCAATTATCACCTGGTAACTCAAAAAAGGCGACCCATTTCTTTTTTGTATAAGTGATATTGGGAAGTAATGCATTTTTCCCTCGTATATTAAACTGGCGAGGGGTTTCCTTTAACACTTCCTTTCCAATATCTCGTATTATCTCTTGGACCTTATCACTAGTTCTCATCCAAATCTCGGTTCTTTTTTCGTATTCTAACTGACTCAAAGAAAGAAGATGAGCCTCTACAGGAGGATTGAACTCTGCTAGATAAATAAATTTTTCTCCAACGTCTATCTCTGTACTAGTACTTAGACAGGCCTCTCTATTAAAAAAGCCATCATTAATCCCTTCTATCACAATTGCAGCATGACTCCTAGAAACCCCTTCAGTTGTAATAACTGTTACAGCCCAAGTAAATTTACTAACACGCACTCTAGGATCAATTACAATGGGTTCACTAATTGGTTCAATTTCAATAAACAAAGGTCTTTCTACAGAAACAAGAGAAGCTCTTTCTTCCAGAGATTTTTGCTTTTTATGCAGAAAATCTGGAAGAGAATAAGGAAAGAAACGAGAAGTAACTGTCTGAGCACTCCTAAGGACTATACCTGTGCTAACTCCAGCAATCACCGTTCCTGTTAAAAACCCTAAATAGGCTCCAGCCATGGTTCCCAAAATACCATTGCCACAAAACTTGCTTACCGAATTAGCTGTAGCAACAATTACTTTTTTCGATAAATACATCGCACCAGAAGCAACTGAATACACTATTTTTTCGTTTTTGATAAGGAATGATTCTTGATCGAGCCTATCAGAAGAAGCTTCTATTGCTAGATTATTTTTTTCTACAGCTAATTCTTTTTGGAAAAGTTCAGAATTAATAACCCTTACTTTAAAATCTCTTATTAAACAAAGTATGTGTTGTGGGTTATTAAAAGCTTCTTTTTTTATTTTATTAACGAGAGCAACCGTTCCGGGATGACATCGTGAAGAAGGAACTGTGACTTCTTGCAAAGAAGTATCTTTTTTTGAGAAGTTTCTGAATACATTCCAAACTAAGTCTTCCGTTCCACGATTCAGGATAAGCTCTGTAGTGGGATCGTATTCCCATGACTGGTAGTTAGAAAATGATTTTATGAAATCATTTTCAGGTGTATGGATTGCTTCTTCAGCCTTATCAAATTCTCTACTAGGGATTCTCCAAGTGTGGTAGGTGTTATAAAATCTTGCAGCACCATTCTCTTCCACCATAACCTTGCATGTCTTGAGGTAAGAGATCTCCTGCTCTAGATCCTCTTCTTCTGGAAGGTCAATATCATTGCAGTAGATCTCTTTTTTATTTCCATCAATTGTTTTATACTTTAAAGAGTTATGCTCTTTAATTAAATAGACCACGCACTCATTTACATTCCACTGATGAATCGTTTTTTGAGAAACGATTCTTTCTGGATCTTCTGCCCTAACAAGAGGCAGCAAAGGCTGTTGATAGAAATCAGAAAGTTGATTTAAAGAAGTAATGCTCATAAGGAGTTTAGTTTTTATGTTTCGTTGCCCAATCAACAGTTTTATTCACCAACTTGTTTGTTGTTAGATTAATACCTGTATTAATCACTACTTGAGCTGCTTTTTGGCTAATAGGCTCAGCAGTGTTAATTGATTCTTCGGCAATATGTGCAACTGGGTTAGGAAGAACTTTTGCGGAAAAGCTTTTGCTAGCGTCATTTGATCTTTTAATAAATGCATCTGAACGCTCTCCTAAAGCAGCTTTTACAGGAGCTGTACATTTATGCGCCTGCTCATTGATTTGTCCTTTTAGGGCTTCAAATGCAGCATCTCTTGTCACTATGGTTTTCCCTTTTCTTATTGGTAGTGTCATATAAAACTCCTAAGTTTAGACTTAGTCTGATTAAAAAGATGTATTTTAACAGAAAGTAAAAAAAAACTATAAGAAATCTTAAAAATCGAGCTCAAGGATACCTTAAGACTAAAAAAAACAGAAAAGCTAAGCTAACTCAAGGAAGCTTCATTTAATTTCTTTTCTTTGATCAAAAATCTTTAATCTTCTAATAAATCTGCTTTCGATAATTTTATCAAAAAAAACAAAATAGTTTAAAAAGCATAATTAATTTAATTATGTGAGTAGACTTTAATACCTACAATTCCTACCTCCTAGCCAGGGCCAACGTATGAAGATTTTGCTTGATAATTGAGAGATAAAAAAGGCAATCAAGACCACTTACATGCAGAAGCTCATAACTTTTTTGAACAAGCACAGGACGTTATACCGGAAGAAGCTAGCTGTGATTATTGGCGGTCTGAAAAAGGTACTCGAGCAGGGCACAGGACATTAAAAGAGTAATTTTAAAATCTTCTCTCGATATACAGGATCGATAGTCCTTTATTAGGGAAATTGTATTAGTAGATTTTTAAGTTTTTAGGGTGTTTGAGTACGGTTTGACGCCTATAAATCAAAAATTAGGTTAATGAATGTTCTAGTTGTCAAACCGTACTCAAACATCCTAAAAACTTAAAGGGCTGCGGAAAATAAGGAATGGACAATTTCCAGAAAAATTCAAATTACTCTTTTAATGTCCTGTACCCTGGGTACTCGAGGACGTAGTGAGATAAGAGAAGTATGGGCGACTGAGAAATTAGATTGGTTACCTCAGCGTCAGATTTGGAAGAAGCTGCATAGCTTGATATGCGTAAAAGTACAGAAGAAATCGCAAGAGAAGAATAGCTGTGAAATTCGGTATTTTATTTCAAGTCTACCTGCTAATGCAGAACGTCTTGCAAAGGAAGTGCGTAATCAATGGAGCATCGAAAACAAATTGCGTTGGCAACTTGATGTTAATTTCCGAGAGGATTTAAGTCGTGTTAGAAAAGGAAATGGAGCTGAAAATCTATCTATAGTTCGATGGGCTACTTTGAATCTTTTACAAAAATGGATCATTATGGCTTAGTGGCTGCCATTTGTCAGGACTTAAAAGCAGTGGCTATGATCGTCAATGGTCTGGGCTTTACGAATAGAACATTAGATTTCTTGCATAACCCCTTATTTTAAAGCTTTCATTTATAGATTCCTAATCTTAACAAAAGCATTTCCAGCTATATCGCTCAAACAATCATATCTCCTGGATTAAAATACTTTAAAATTTTAGATTGCTTATTGGTTATGCAAGAGATCTATTGTATTTAGCTCATCAATTTTTTGCATCCAAGCCAATAGATAAGGCTCCCAAGATTTGGTCTTAAGGCCAAAGATATTACCGATCATGCGCTAGGCTGTGCTCTCGATAATATTGCAGAAGAAAGTCATTTGCTTGTTTGGAGAGACGGCAATTCAAATGCAAGCAATGTATCAATTCCGCCATACATAGTTTAAAATCTCTGCAAAAGCGCAATTCATTTAGAAAAGCATAAATTATAAAACTGTCCTATGCCCGTGCCCTTTAAAAAAAGCTTAAAGTTCCTGATGCAACAAGTTGCTCTGCCATTCTCTTAATTTTTCCGCAGCTCTGTTTCTTGCTCCTTGTAAAGCCGATTTTGAGAAGTTTCTGAATACATTCCAAACAAGGATTGACAATCGTCTGCCATCAGGCCCTCAAAGGAAAGTTAGTCCAGGAATAGCAGCGGTAGCTATGATCATCAATGGTCTGGGCTTTACGAATAGAACATTGTATTTAGCTCATCAATATTAAAGCTTTTTCGCTAATTTTAAGAGAATAGTTAGAGAAAATTTAAAATTCTGTTTAATCTTGGAAGAAGCTATTAAGCGCTCTTTTTTTGAATTTTTCTGTGCGATGAAATGTAAAATTACATGATTATAACCTACATGAATCATACTCTTCAAGAGATTGCAATCATTTCATCCATTAGTAAGGCGATTTCCTTATTGTGAGTGATGACAATGAGGGTACGGGACTGTATGGAGTTTAGAATGTTTTTTAATGTTAATATAGCGGTTTCATGATCAAGGCTAGATGTTGGTTCATCTAGAATTAAAACAGGACTTTTTTTAATGAGCGCTCTTGCAATTGCAATTCTTTGCTTTTGTCCTCCGGAAAGTCTGTCACCTCTTTCTCCAACAATTGTGTCATAGCCTTTGCTAAGTTTTAATATAAAGTCATGGCAATTGGCAATTTTAGCTGCACAGATGATTTCATCTTCTGTTGCGCTCAGATTGCCGTATTGAATGTTATCTCTTACTGAGCGATTAAGAAGAGTCGGGTGTTGAGCAGCAACAGAAAAGTACTGACGGAGACTATTTGGGGAAAGCGTTTGGATGTCAACTCCATCTAAAAAGATCTGTCCCTTTTGAAGGGAAAGATGAGAAAGGAGAAGATGAATAAAGGTCGTTTTTCCTGATCCTGAAAATCCTGTCAGTGCTACTTTTTTTCCAGACCTTATAGAAAAACTGAGATGATTGAATAACGGCTTGTCATAAGCATAGCATAGGTTTTGGACCTCAATGTTTCCCATAGGTTGAGCGATCTTTGACGAATTTTGTTGCTCGAGCACTCCTGAGAAAAGGACATCCATATTTTCTTTGACCCGTCCAAATTCTTCATTAAATCGAATCAATTCCATACTCAAGTACCAAAGAAAACTCGTTAAGTTGAGTAAAATCATGATAATAAGTACAAGAGACCCATTAGAAATTGTGCTTGTTTTCCACTGAAAATAAGTAATTAACAATGTAATGATCAGCATGAAAATGGTTGATAAGCCAAGAATAAGACGGATTTTTTCTAAGTACTTTTGAACATTTTGCGCAGCGACAAGTTCTTCATTCAAATATTTATTAAAATATTGATCTTCGTCGGTTTCCCTACAAAATATTTTGATCGTAAAAATGTTAAAGAAACTATCCACAATCTTCCCATGCAGATGAGACCTAACAGACGCAAGATGCTCAACTTTTTCTAAAGACCTCATTCCCATCTTCCAAGTGATTCCTAAGTGTAAGAGCATCCACACAAGGAAAAGAAAGAAAAGTTTGAGGTTGATTGTTACTGTAATCATAAGGGAAAACGCCATATGAGAAAGAATGGGGATGAATGATGAAAGACAAATGGATAGAAGGGCTTCGATTCCTTGTGTAGCTCCATGAATTTTATCTGAAAGAGTTCCTGTTACATTTTCTAAAAAAAACGAATAAGAGTATGCTTTGACTCGTTTGAACAATTTTTCACAGAGTTCTTTGCGAATATCAGGAATTGTTCTGAGAAGCAGCCTTCCTTGGATTCTCATGCAAACTTCCATGAGAACCCAAATAAAAATGATGGTCAGTAATGATCTAAAAACGCATTCTGAAATCTCTTGCGCATTTAAATGACTTGTTGAATCCAAAATGGTTTTTACAATATAAGGGGTGGCAATATCTCTAAGAGACCAAAATATCCCTAGGAATCCAATTGCTAAAATTTTTAGTTGATAATTCTTTAAAACTGAATGAATAAGCGTTTTTTTCATAATGTATAAAATTTTATTTTAATAGAAAGTTTTGTATGCATTTTTTGTTTCTTATCACAGGAAGACAATCTATCCAATTTGCTAAGCGGTGTATATATTCTATTTTAGGCCAGAAAGGAAATTTTTCATATGATTGGCTTTATGTCGATGATGCCTCAGGATACTCCACTCATGATAGAAAAGCACTGATGCAGATCATGCATGAACGCGTGTTATTTTTAGAAAAGCGTCATTTTCAAATAAGGGCCATTGCAAAAGGGATCTCTGAAATCGATCATCCAAACGCGATTGTGTGTTTAGTGGACGGTGATGATTATTTACTCGGCGATGCGCTTTTTCACGTTGCTAAGGCCTATCAAAATCCTAATATTGCAATGACATATGGGAACGTGCTTATTGACTTTCGTCCCTATCAAGATCTTCAATCACCTTACTTTTTGGATAAACAGGGAGTCAATACAGAGTACTCGGATGAAGTCTGGCGCAACCTGAGCTTTCGACAAGATGGGTTTCGCTGTTTTCACTTGCGCACTTTTAGGCGTTGGCTTTGGGATTTCATTGATCCTGTGGTTTTTAATCGCCCCAATGGAGACCCCATCCGAGCTTCGGGAGATAGTGCGTTTGTTTTTCCAATGTTAGAATTACTCGGTGAAAAAAAGCATGTCGTCTTTATTGAAACTCCGATTTACGTCTATCGATTGCATCCAGGAAACGTCCATTGTCATGATAAAAAAAGTCAATTTGAAGACTTAGAGTTTATCCGATTTTTCCAAAAACCCTTTCAACCATTAGATCGCGCTCTTTTGAAATGGTATTTAGATGGAGCTTGCAAAGAATGTGTGGAATAGGTGGTGCTGTCGGCATTGACGACTCACAAAGGGAGCTCAAAGAGATCATCAAGCAAGTGTGTCAAAATCTTCATCATAGAGGGCCAGATGATCAGGGATATTTTATTGGCCCAGGGATTGCATTAGGAAGTACAAGGCTTTCGATTCGGGGGCTTCCTTTAGGAAAGCAGCCGATGACAAGCAATAAAGTTTGGATTGTTTTTAACGGCGAGATTTATAACACGGAAACTCTGCGCAATAAGATACATTGCAATCAATGGAAAACCGATTCAGATACTGAAGTGATTTTAAAGGGGTATATTCAATACGGATCCGCAATTTTCAAAGAGCTTGCTGGAATGTTTGCGTTTGCCATTTGGGATGAACCAAAAGCAACGCTCTTCTTGGTTCGCGATCGCTGGGGAGAAAAACCTCTATACTATGCAAAAATTTCTCATGGGCTGGTATTTGCTTCAGAACTAACTGGGCTTAAGCCTTGGAAAGATTTAAGTTGGGAGGTGAGCCTCCCTAATATTCTTGCTTTTTTAAAATGGAGTTATGTTCCAACCCCTTGTTCCGGATGGAAAGATGTGCTTCAGTTAAAACCTGGCTATTACTTGAAATGGCATCACAAGACCTTTGAATTAAAGCGTTATTATTCCCCACATTTAGAAGTCAAACACCGAGAAGTGGATGAATTAAGAGACCTCATTGGGTCTTGTGTCAAACAATGTAGCGTTTCAGATCAGCCGATTGGCGCTTTCTTAAGTGGAGGGATTGATTCTTCACTTGTTGTCACTTATCTGCAGAAATGCATTCCAACGTTTCCTGTATATTCAATTGATTTTGAAGACAAAACCTATTCTGAAAAAAAATACAGCACGACCCTTTGTAAAAAGCTTGGATTAAAACACATTCTCATTAAGTGCGACGAGAGATTTTTGGCTAAGCATTTCGATACAATTGTTTCTTGCTATGGAGAACCCTTTGCAGATGAATCCATGGTTCCGACCTTTTGTTTGGCTAAACGTGCTAAGGAAGATGTCGATGTTGTGTTAACTGGAGATGGGGCTGATGAATTTTTCCATGGCTATGAACGTTATTTCTTTAACCATCCAAGCGCTTGTTATTCAGATGTTTTCTCCTCAATGGATCTCTTGACCAGAAACTTTGTTCTTGTAAAAGAGATGCAGACAATCGTTGCAACTCCTCGTCTTGATTTTTTAAAAGAGTGGAAGTCTGGCAATGTCCATCCATACAGAGCACGTTCTTTTGACGATATTCAAAATTATTTAGTAGATGACATTTTAACTAAATTAGATAGAGCGACAATGCACGTTGGCTTAGAGGCGCGCGCGCCTTTCTTAATGCCCGAGATCACACATGTTGCATTGAACCTTCCTATCAAGCAGCTTATAGAAAACAAGAAAAGAGGAAAATGGATCCTAAGACAAGCAGCAGAAGGACTCGTGCCTCCAGCTATTATTAATCGAAAAAAACAAGGATTTGGGGTCCCTCTAGGAAACTGGTTTTCTGGGATATTAAAAGACTGGATGAGAGAAAGGCTATTATCTGGAGTCTTAACTGAATTAAAATTTTTTTCTTTGTCAGGTCTTGAAAAACTCTCTCAGAATCCTCATGGGCACTCTCGCGCTATTTTCAATCTTTTGGTGTTAGAAAGTTGGTGGAGAAAAAATATTTATTGAAAAAATTCACCTCTTTAGTTCATAAACTTTCTTTTCATTTATATGAAAAAAGGAAGTCTTATGAAGCTCTTAGTAACCGGATCTGCTGGATTAATTGGATCCGCATTATCCTCTGCCTTAAAAAAACGAGGCATAAAAGTGATCGGAATCGACATTAAAGCACAGTCGAATTGTGAAGATTATGGAGATATTTTAGATTATAATCGAGTTTTAGATGCAGCGTCTCAAGTCGATGGGATTGTACATTTAGCAGCTGTCTCTCGAGTGATATGGGGAGAAGAAAACCCAAAATTTTGTTGGGAAACCAATGTTGAAGGGACAAAACACATTCTTGAAGCGGCTCTTGAATCTCCTTTAAAGCCTTGGGTCCTTTATGGGAGTAGTCGAGAAGTTTATGGACAGCAAGAG
This sequence comes from Candidatus Rhabdochlamydia sp. W815, assembly GCF_018642185.1. Classification (NCBI taxonomy): domain Bacteria; kingdom Pseudomonadati; phylum Chlamydiota; class Chlamydiia; order Parachlamydiales; family Candidatus Rhabdochlamydiaceae; genus Candidatus Rhabdochlamydia; species Candidatus Rhabdochlamydia sp. W815. Next base: position 49,513 of record NZ_JAAVTY010000001.1, read on the forward strand.
CGATTACCCGTAAAAGAAACCGCCCCCTTAGCTCCTGTAAATATTTACGGAGAATCAAAAGTTGCCGCAGAACAAGCAGTTAAAAATGCAGTCAAAAGAGGCCTCAAAGGGTCTATTGTCCGCTTTTCTAATGTTTTTGGAAGCGTGAACGATCATCATGATCGGGTGATTCCTGCATTTTGTTTGGCCGCATTTTATGGAACACCTATTCGGATTGATGGTAGAGAAAACCTTTTTGATTTCACGTTTATTGATGATGTTGTTCGAGGGATGTTATCTTATATTGATATTTTAAACAAAAGCCCTATTCCCCTTATGCCAATTCACTTCACGACAGGTCTTGGAGTGAGTTTAGAAGAAGCCGCTTTCTATGCACAAGAAGCAAGCGTTCATAATATAGAAATCATAGAAGCGCCTTCCCGCTCATTTGACGTTTCAAAGTTTTCGGGAGAGACGTCTCGTGCTAGAGAGATTTTAAAATGGAAAGCCTCTGTCCATCTTCGAGAAGGGATCCATCAGATGCTGAATCAATTGAAATCCTCTTGAAAAAGAGAAGCTGTTTCAAAGATGTCTTCTAATTATACCCATTATTTCATTAGGCACGCACATAGAGCTCCATTCAGCCTGAATGACTGGGGACACGAAGTATCTATTACCCTGCAAGGCCAAAAAAGATCTAGAGAATTTGGAAAGCAGATCGCTCAATCTAAGGTAGAGGTCATTTGGAGCAGTCCTATTAAGCGATGCATCCAAACTGCAGAAGAGATAAAAAACGGAATAGGAGTCGATATTCCAACTTACCAATCAATATTGCTTGGAGACCCAGGTTTTATGATTTTGAATCCTAAAATTGCTGAAAAAGCGTTTCAAAACGACCCACTTGTTGAAATTATAAAATGTTTGTTGGATGGAAAGTCTATGCCTGGTTTTTACTCCGTAACTGTTGGATGCGATCGCATGTTAAGAAAACTATTAGAAAACAAACAATCGAATCAAATATGGATTTCACATGATATCCACGTTTGTTTACTGACTTGTTATATTTTTAAAAGTCAAAATCCTGAAAGGATGATGCCAACATTTTTAGAGGGACTCACATTTTCTTTCGAAAACTTAGGTGTCTTTGCTCACTTTAGGGGCTTAAGAACAAAGATAGATGAGACCTCATTAAGAGGCTCTTGAGACTCAACAGAAAAACCCGCTTCTTCAAATAGAAAATGGAATGCATCAAAGGTGCGCTCTTGACCTCCTGTCATTACGAGCATGTTTAGATTTAAGAGGGCACCCTTTCCTGTGTCCTGATCCAAGATACTTTCTATCACAAATAATCGACTGGCAGAATTTTTTAGTAATGTCCGCACCTGTTTTAAAATATGAAGAGCCCTTTTGTTGTCCCAATCATGAATCACGCGACAGAGCAGTGCCGCATCCACTTTTAGATCCGGCCATCGTTTAAAAAAATTACAGGGATGTAGGTGCATTCTTCTTCTAACGGATTCTTCTATTTTGATTTGATCGATTACAGTGGGTAAATCAAGTAAATGGCCATTTAGATGTTGATATTGGGTTAAGAATCTTTCTAAGACAGTTCCTGTTGATCCTCCAATGTCAGCAAGGGATTGATAGCTTGAACAATTGATTCTTTTTACAATTTCTCCATAGTCTCTCTTTGCATATTGAGATAGAGCTCTATGATACAAGGCTTGCTTTTTGGGATGTTGATTCAAAAAGTCAAACCACTTAACTTGATAGAGTCTTTCAAACGCGCATTGCCCATTTTTGAGCGCCTCAAGAAGTCCATGCCAGCTATTAAAGTGTTCCATCATCCAAAGCTCTTGAGCCTCTTTTAGAGAAAAAGGATGGGAAGAGGTCAGAAGCTGTCCAGTATTTGTAGTATTCCACCCTTCTTTTGATTCCCTCACATATTGCATTTCTTTGAGAGCCAGGAGAATTTTTTCAACAGTTGAAGAAGACAACCCGATCTGATCAGAAATCAGGGAAAGGGTGCTAGGAAGCAAGTCAAAGAGATTAAGATCTTGAGCTGTTTTTAAAGTGAATAACTTCCAATAAGAGACCAGATCTCTAGAAACGTGATGAAAGGGATCTTTTGTTTGCTTTCGGATCTCCTGAATGACCTTTCCCTCCTGGTTAATTAATACAAGTGCTCCCCAATGTGTCTCCACACGGGCAATCTTATTGTAAAAAGGCTCAATACATGCATATTTTTCTCGATAAATCGGTTGACCTAATCGGTCAATATGAAACCATCCCTCAGAATCTTTGGCCCGAGCAAATCCTTTATGATAAACATCTAAGTCGAGAAAGCGATAAGGATGGATGGGCTTTCCCCTTGGATTGATATGAAAATGGGCTCCTTCTTCTGTTTGAACAACGGCTGTTCCATCATGAAAATCTCCAACATAAGCATACTGCTCAGGATAAGGGCGCTCACCTGTCAGATCAATATGAAAAAAGCCTAAATTGTCTCTAACTGCGCAGAATGCTTCTTGAAAATTTCCACACCACTGATAGCAATGCGGATATAAAGGGGTCCCATCTAAAAGGATATGGAACCACTCCCCTTGTTGGCTCACTGCCGCGCGCTCAAAATAAAAACCAAACGCATGTGTATAGCGTTGCGAGTAGATCGGTTCTCCGAGTGAATTAATATGATAAGCCCCTGTTTCATCTAAAACTGGAGCAACTCCTGGAGAATGAAACTTTAGGACATGAAAAAAACGCCTTGTGTAAGCAGGTGTTTTTCCAATCAGATGATGGGTTTCATCTGGAGAGACTTGGTAGGTCGTCCAATTCAACTTCTGACCCGTTTTCATAAAGCTCCTCTGGTTTTTTACGCATGTTACAACTTTGACAGACGTCGTAGTTTAGGTAATTTTTTTGAAGCTTTTGATAAGCATCGCTCTGCCATACGGTTTGAATAGACTGGTGATGCAAAGAGCCAAAATTTCCTAATTTTTTTCTCTCTTTATCAGGCGCGCAGCACGGTCCGAAAAGACCCTCTGCGGAAACCCAGGCCTCTTTTCCTAAAAAAGGACACACTCCTTGAGGCACTAATTCTTTCTCTGCTGTTTCGTCTAAGGCATAAATGTTTTCTAACAAGACTTTTTCTCCATTAGGCAATCGAAAATTTTCAGCAGCAACATGCGCTTTGGCAACAATTTGATTCCACCTTTGAATCACTTCTTTACTTCGCCTCATGGATTGATTTTCCATTTCTTTCGTAAAGATCCATAAATGGTGTCCCTTAACCCGATTGACACCGAGTGCAGCAGCAAGTTTCACTACTTCAGGAATTTCTTCGATTCCAATTTCTATAAAAGTTAATTGAAAAGTTACGCGACATGAATTCCTTCCTTGAGCTGCGATCTCATTGCGCACTTGAATGAAATCTCGAACGTTTTGGACCCTTTGCTCAAAGTTTGAACCAATCATAATCTTTTCAGAGGTCTCTTTTGTAGCTCCATTCCAAGAAATTTTAACATCTGATCCAATTGGGACAATTTTTTTTGCCCACTCAGTCGCTCCAAATTTTGGAAAGGTTCCATTAGTGGTCAAATTCATTTTCACATTAAATTCGTGGCAAAGATCAATAATCTTCTCAAAGTGACGATAGAGTAGGGGTTCACCCATTGTTGAAGGGATAATCTCTTTTAAAGGAGAGCCTTTGGATTCCTCAAGCACTTTTCGCATTAAATCAATGTCCATCCGTCGTCGTGAACGTCCTTCTGCTTTTCTTTTTATTTGACATTGGCTGTAAATCGAATGCTCCTCACACATGATGCAACGCAAATTGCAATCATCAGGATTAGTATCAAATGTGATCCTCCAAGGACCTGGTTTTTTGTCCATCATTCATACTCCTTTGTTGAATGATTAAACGATAATAAGACTCGACTTGCTCTACATGCTCTTGGATGCTAGGAATGCGTCCGTCATCAGATTGTAGATACCCTTTGCACGTAATAGACTCTAAAAGCTCCGGCTCTTGAATCAGTCGTTGCATCTGAATAGCAAGTTTAGAAAAAGAGCGGTGCTCAAATAAAAGTCCATTGATTTCGTGATGGATATATTCTTTCATTCCTCCAAAGTTTGCAGTGATAATCGGAATTTTTGCTTCTAAAGCTTCATGAATAACTAGAGGAGAATTTTCGCCCCATATCGAAGGAATAACAATCGCATCCACATAGTTAAAAACATCTTCGACAATTCTCCCATTTTGATATCCGCCCATCCAGAAGATCTTTTTCTGAACCTCAGGAGACATATTTAAGACGAGTGTTTCTAAAGAGCTGGTGAAAGGTTCTAAGGGAGATCCCCAAATTTTAAGTTGCGCTTGTTTAGTATTCAATTGAGAGAACGCTTGAAGCAAAAGGAAGATGCCTTTCGCTTGTTTATGCGTGCCAATATACCCAAATGTAAACGATTGATTTCCTACTCTCTTTCTTTTTGTAAGGCTGTCTCTTAGAAAGCCATAATCCAAATAAATAATTTTCGAGGGGTCCATTGGAAAATCATAAATAAATCGTTCCATCAAATAGCGAGAGGGAGCGATAAACAAATCAACCCTAGGTAGGATCTCTTCTTTAATATGGCGCATTCTTTTACTCACCCACCCTGTCCAATACAGGATGTCTTCTTGATTGTCCTGAGAACTGAAGTAACGCCAATAGCATTTTCTAGCACATGTTTTGTCTTTTTGGGAGTGACAGAGAGGGTAAAGATCTGCGTCTTTAGAGTTAGTAGATTGTAGAAATTGCCCACGAGGACACATCAGCCAAAAATCATGCAACGTAAATATAATGGGAACGTTTTGTTTGAATGCTTCCAAAACAATGGAAGTGGAAAGGTGGTTGAGATGGCCAATATGAACAATATCGGGTTTGTATTCTCTTAATAGTTTATTAAATTCTACATCAACAGCGGCGTGTCGGTATCCATCTCGACTCTGCGCCATATTAATTAAACACAGTCTAATATCAGAACACATTGGGTCCACTTGCCAATCAACTGCATACTCTTTCTTATAGGCATTTTCTTGTCGAGTAAATACAACCACTTCATGTCTTTGTTTAACAAGCTCGCAGCAAAGGGCTTGTGAATAAACCTCCGAACCAGCAGAATAAAATGGGGGATACCCGTGGATCACTTTTAAAATTTTCAATTCTTTTCCTTGTACTAAATATTTGAGATCAATAATACTTCTAATTGTTTTTTTAAGAAACCAAAAATGTCATATGGATCCAGTACTGATTACAGGATTATTTTCAAAAAAATATGGGCATTTAGAAAAAATTTCTCAAAAAATTTTGCATGAAGTGCAAACTTCTTTGTATATTAATCGAGAGTACAGAGAGCGACTGATTTTTTTAGCCGGAGATGTATCCGCAGCAAGTGTTTTAAAAAATTTTGGGCTAAAGGTGCACTGCATATTCGACGATGCGCCAGATTTTATATTAAAAGAACCTGCGTTCCGCATGAAACATTGGATGGTTTATCAAATGCTTCGGCACCATCAAGAAGTGATTTGGATCGATTGGGATACAGTGAATATAAAACCTCTAGATGTTCCCTTTTTTCAATTCTGCAGAAAATATCAAACACCTAGATTTGTCTATATTCCAGGGTATCATGCAACGATTAATTGTAGTGTCTACTATGTATGTCAAAAATGGCTTTCAGCCATGGAAAAAAGTTTTTATATTCCAACTTTAGAGACAAATGATGAACTGATGTGGCTTTCCGTTCTTCCCAAAGACATAAAGGAGAAAAAAGAGTTTTGGTGGGGAGATTATGTTGTGAATGTTTGGCTACAAAACGAATGTGATTGGGTTACTTCTAACACATATTTTGTTCATATCAAAACATTTGATTATTATCAGCGTTTAGAACCTCTAATAAAAAAATATGCCAAAAAAATCTAAAATTATGCTAGAGGGAGTAAAATTTTGCTTGGGATTTGTAATAGATCTCTTGCATAACTTGTAGATAATTTATAAAATGATTAAAACTTTAAACGGTTTTGTCATGAAATACAATTGTTTAAAGGATTTTAAGAAAGAAGAGTTTCGTCGATTAACAGGATTAAAAAGAGCCACATTTAAAAAAGGTTTGAAGGAAGACTCCATAGATCCTCTACAAAGGATCAGCTTCTTATGACCCTTGAATATATAAGAGCCTGTTTAAAATCTTTTCATTAAGGTATAATGATAGTTTTCATAAAACCTTTGGAGGTAGTTATGACCCGCTCTCATCCAAGCGATATTTCTCGTAAACAATTTAGCAAAATCCATCTAATACTTGAGTCTACACGCAAAAAAACACGTCCACGAAGAGTTGATCTATATGATATTTTTTGTGGAATTTTGTACATTTTAAAAAGTGGTTGCCAGTGGCGTATATTACCCATAGATTATCCTAAATGGGAATTATGTTATTATTATTTCCATCTTTGGAATAAAAAAGATGATAAAAATTCTAAGAGCCTGTTTAAAATCTTTTCAAAAGTGAGGATATTCTGGAGAAAGATTTGGAAAGAGTGTACAGGAAATATTAGAATATAGTGGTTCCGATTCAATCGTATAGAAAAATATTTTGTTTTGTGTTAAGCTATTGAGTATGAAAAAACTGATCCCTAGCCAGAGAGCTGACTTA
>NZ_JAAVTY010000200.1:0-914 GCF_018642185.1 Candidatus Rhabdochlamydia sp. W815
CCATTCTTGGGAAAGAGGCTTAAATGAGCATACAAACGGACTAGTTAGGCAATATTTTCCTAAAACACAAAGCTTTTTAGATACGACTTCCAAGGATATAGAAAGGGTGGAAACTTTACTAAATAACAGACCTAGAAAGGCTCTCAACTTCGAAACTCCACTAGAAGTGTTTACGAGATTATCTACAAACATGCTATGCTCGGGTGCACAATAGATGTTTTTTCAAGTATTTATATGTTCTTTTTTGTGCACTTCAAGGTTGAAAGGGCCCAACAAATGAAGAAACAATTATGTAGGGGAAGTATTTACCAAACCTGTTTATCCTGCTTCTCTTTTTGCTTGGCATTATAATAGAAAACAAGAAAACCCATAAAGCCTGTCATAGGCATTATTTGCCTTCGAGACACCTAGTCACACTACCAAACACTTGAAACAAGCGCAGAAGCTGTTTAAACGCGTAAATTGCACGTTTTTGGATTTGTTAACATAAGCTATTTGCTTTTGAGGTATTTATAACCACTCTTTCTCTTTTTTTAGGGTAGGAGCTATTTGGTTGCCGTAATAAACGGCAACTAAAAGCCCTTACCCTTCTTATAATACTCTTATAAGAGTCTTATAATATCTACCGCCTGCTTTTTACCTATGAAAGTTCTGCATCGTAGTACGGTAATTCTGCATCGTAGTACGGTAAATTGGCCTTTTTTCTGCATCGTAGTACGGTAACTCTGCATCGTAGTACGGTTGTAGTTTCCCCTTTTTCTCCGAAATTTGTAATTAAATATAAATTATCTGCTGAGTTTGTTTCGAGTGTGAACCTATCTTGAATTAAATTTACTGTTTTAAAGATACTTGCCGACTTAAGAAATTCATCCAATATCCCAGTAGTCCAAACATTAATAGTCCGTTCCAATATA
>NZ_JAAVTY010000201.1:0-900 GCF_018642185.1 Candidatus Rhabdochlamydia sp. W815
AAATTTAGATGAATTAAATTTAGATGAATTAAATTTAGATGAATTAAATTTAGATGAATTAAATTTAGATGAATTAAATTTAGATGAATTAAATTTAGATGAATTAAATACTGATCTAAACAGGAAAACCAAAATATATGATCAAGAATTTAAGCAAAAAGTTGTAGATGCAGTTAATAATGGTTTGAAAAAAAAGAAGCTGTAAAACGGTTTAAAGTTCCTTATAGCACATTGCGCGAATGGATCCGGTCTATCAAAGAGCTCTTTCGAAACTAGAAAATGAAAAGGACTTTCTATAAAACAAACCTCTTTTTGTTGTAAAACACTTCTATATATTCAAATAAGCTATCCATTTTATACCTGTATAACCACTGTCGGTCATACCACAACGTTGATCTGTCCACCGCACCCTACTCTCTTTAAACAGTCTAAAATCATGTTTTTTGCCATTACAAAAGTTTATTCTGATGCATCTATAAGAATTACTTCGTATTCTATGTCTCTCTTAAGAAGAGCTTTTTTCCCAGAACGACTTGAAACTTGTCGTTTATCCTACATTTCAAAATATCTGTTATTTTCGGTATCTCTTCTAAGAAGAATCCTCTAATTGCCTGAAAAAAAGTCACCGACGTTTCGTAATATCGATTGTATACCGTCTTTTCCTTTAAGATCTTCCACAAGCGTTCAATAGGATTCAAATTCGGCGAATAAGGAGGGAGATAGTGCACTTTAATCCTAGAAGACATCAGAAACTCTTCTAGTTTCTTATTTTTGTTTGATCTCGCATTATCCAAAATTACATGAATAATTCGAGCCTCTGTCTGTTTTTCTAGCTTCTTGAAAAAATCGAGCATTGCATCGGCATCAACTGTCTTATATTCCTCTGTAAAAATCTTCATT
>NZ_JAAVTY010000202.1:0-884 GCF_018642185.1 Candidatus Rhabdochlamydia sp. W815
CAGATGGAGGGTATCTAGGACTTAAAAAGCTTCATGCTAAAACCCAAATGCCTAAAAGAAGAAGCAAGAAAAATCCTTTAACAAAACAAGACAAAAAAAATAATCAATTCCTTTCCAAAGAACGTGTAATTAATGAAAATGCTATTGGTCTGCTTAAGCGATTCAAAATTTTAGCTGATCGTTATAGAAATAGACGAAAAAGGTTTGGTCTTTGCTTCAATCTAATTGCGGGCATTTATAATCTGGAGCTATGTTAATGGGTTTTGAAAGAGGTCTAGTGTCAACTTGGTATAATGTATCTAGCATTTTCATTTGTGCTAGATGCTTTGCATCCTGAAAGGTTTGCCATGGTGTCTTCCCATAACAATATTTCACAGAATGGACTCGCTCTTCATTGTACTCTTTTAGCCATTTATCCACATCCATTTGCAGTTCTTCTAGACTATGATACACTTTTTGCCTAAATAGTGATCTTGAGCTGCTTTTGCTTCTAACGCCTTTAGTCTCTTCTTAGATCCTGTTTAAAATCTTTTCAAAAGTAGAGCAATAAAAGCGAGAACCATCATATTCAGGTCGTGGACGTGTTTTTTTGCGTGTAGACTCAAGTATACTCGTTTGCATTTAAATTAAGAGTTTGAATGTATAAACATTTTTATACAAAAAATAACATCTCCTTGCAAGATAGAGCAGTTTTTTCAAAAAAACCTATTTATGCAATTCTTAATTTGAAATCAAACTAGTATATAGTAGTAATGATAGTTTTCATAAAACCTTTGGAGGTAGTTATGACCCGCTCTTATCCAAGCGATATTTCTCGTAAACAATTTAGCAAAATCCATCTAATACTTGAGTCTACACGCAAAAAAACACGTCCACGAAGAGTT
>NZ_JAAVTY010000203.1:0-879 GCF_018642185.1 Candidatus Rhabdochlamydia sp. W815
TAAGTCAGCTCTCTGGCTAGGGATCAGTTTTTTCATACTCAATAGCTTAACACAAAACAAAATATTTTTCTATACGATTGAATCGGAACCACTATATACCCTTCATATTCAAATTAAAAGTGTTCTAGACAGAACTTGAGTTGACAGACAGCACTTCACTGACAGTGTCAACTTGGTGTATACTAGTTTAATTTCAAATTAAGGATTATATCTTGGTATTTTGAAAAAAATCTCTTCACCTTCATAGAAGGTATTGTTCTTTGCTTAAAGATTTTTATATGGTTCAAATTCTTAATTTGAAGCCAAACTAGTATAATGTGTCTAGCATTTCATTTGTGCTAGATGCTTTGCATCCTGAAATGTTTGCCATGGTGTCTTCCCATAACAATATTTCCCAGAATGGACTCGCTCTTCATTGTACTCTGTTACCCATTTATCCACATCCATTTGCAGTTCTTCTAGACTATGATAAACTTTTTGCCTAAATGCTGATGCATAAAATTCATTTTGAATCGTCTGATGAAACCTCTCACAGATTCCGTTGGTTTGAGGATGCCTTGCCTTTGTTCGATTATGTTCAATATCTTCTATTGTAAGATAAAGCTCATATTCATGGTATTCCCGACTCCCACAGTACTCTATCCCTCTAAGGTTAAGTATTCTTAACACTCTTAACTCTTGTTCTTCAAACCAGGGTATTGTTTTATCATTTAATACTTCTGCTGCTACTAGTGCATTTTTTCTGTCATACAACTTAGCAAAAGCAACTTTACTATAAGGTATACTAGTTTGATTTCAAATTAAGAATTGCATAAATGGGTTTTTTTGAAAAAGTTGCTCTATCTTGCAAGAAGAGGTTGTTCTTTTTATAAAAATGTT
>NZ_JAAVTY010000204.1:0-876 GCF_018642185.1 Candidatus Rhabdochlamydia sp. W815
ATGGAAAAATTGCGAAAGAAAACTATATACAAGCCTGAATATGGTGGTTCTTGCTTTTATTGCTCTACTTTTGAAAAGATTTTAAACAGGCTCTTAGCAGAAAAAAAGAGCATTTCCTCCTAAGAAAGAAACGGTAAATCTTCATGTGTGAACTTTTTCTTTAAGAAAAGACGGTTTTGTTAACATGATTAAGAGCTGTCTGAACCATCTTAAAGGAGGTTGAACTTAATCCTAAATCTTTTGCAAAGTTTCTCCATTTTGCCATTGCCATTTTTACTTCATCAATGATTTGTAAAGCTTTTTGTTTTTTAATATTGCTTATCTCTGCAAGCTTTAGTAAATGGGAAAGTGTTGGATTTTTGCCTTCTTTCATGATCATGCTACAGTGCTCTCCGCTAGGGCCCGATGAAAAAGTCAGATCATAAGCAGGTGAGACTCGCCATACGCCCTTTTCATCCATCAAAAAAGAAAAATTTTTGGAATGATCATCGCGGTTGTGACTCAAGACATTAAAAACAGTTGCTCTAAATTGCTTTTCACCTTCTTGGGAATCTTTAGTAAGCCACAACGTTGCTTTCATAATAGTTTCGTAGTCAAGACTTGGAAAGCGATAGTCTGCATGGACTAAGCCGCTAATTGTATGCATATGTACCCTTCTACCATCTACGCGATCGAATCGCTTTACACCAAAATACCCCGGTCCTTTTTTAGATGGGAAAAGCTTTGCTTCTGAGACACAAAGATGAGCTGTTTTAGCCATTAAATGATAGGCGTATTCAATAGATCTCTTGCATAACCAATAAGCAATCTAAAATTTTAAAGTATTTTAATCCAGGAGATATGATTGTTTGAGCGATATAGCTGGAAATGCTTTTG
>NZ_JAAVTY010000205.1:0-873 GCF_018642185.1 Candidatus Rhabdochlamydia sp. W815
TAAGAACTACAAAGGATAATTGCATAGAAGAAAATCAGTTATGTAATAAGTCTTTAAAAGAAAAAGAAAGCAAGATTGCTCAATTAGAAGAGCATTGGAGTAGATTAAATCCATATTGGAAAAGTTCAAAAAAATCAACTACAAAACTTGAACTAACTCAATCACCAACTGCTCCAGAAACAACAGTTAAACAAACAAAACTAACAGCCGCTATTTCAACAACAATACCTGAACCAACTACAACAATAGAACCAATAACACTTGAACTCACTCAATCAACAACTGCTCCAGAAACAACAGTTAAACAAACAAAACTAACAGCCGCTATTTCAACAACAATACCTGAACCAACTACAACAATAGAACCAATAACACTTGAACTCACTCAATCAACAACTGCTCCAGAAACAACAATTAAACAAACAAAATTAAAAGCTGGTACTTCAACAACAATACCTGAACCAAACACAACAACAGAACCTAAAATAACTCAATTAACAAATATTCAACGATGGATTGCATTAATAGGATCAGGTCTATTTGCAACTGGAAGTTTATTAGCTGGTATTTTCATGTTTAATAAAAAAAGAAGATACAAGCGTAGTTTACATCTCGCTAATAACTTAAAAACTTCACAGAGACAAGGCCATACTCAAGTATAATTTGTAATATAGTGGTTCCGATTCAATCGTATTGTAATAGACAAGACTTAAATTGACACTTAGTGGTAAATAGCAAAGAAAAACAGCTTTTACAACTAAGGCATGATGCCTTAGTTGTAAAAGCAGAACCAAAGTGGTAATTTATGAATATAGCAATAGAGAGAAAAGTGATAAAAAATAAACTAGGCCTTTTAAAATTAGCAAAAACGCT
>NZ_JAAVTY010000206.1:0-871 GCF_018642185.1 Candidatus Rhabdochlamydia sp. W815
GGAAAAATTGCGAAAGAAAACTACATACAAGCCTGAATATGGTGGTTCTTGCTTTTATTGCTCTACTTTTGAAAAGATTTTAAACAGGCTCTTAACTGATCGACGCATGCGAAAAGTTGGGGCAAGAGCGACATTGTACTTTTGTCTCTCTGACAACGATGGATTGGGAGGCTCTTCCGTTCTGCCAGAAACTCGGCTAAGAGATCGAATTTGTGCGAGAAGGGTATGAGAAAAATTCAAAAATATACCTTTTAAGGAAGAACTTGCAATGACCCATCAGACAAAGTTGATCTACGTTTTCTGGATGTGCCGAGAGAAACAAGAGGCCAAAAAGATCATTCGTGGATTACTTGATCAACGGTTGATCGCCTGCGCATCCATTTTCCCCGAAGTCGAATCAATCTATCGATGGGAAGGCAAAATTGAAGAGAGCCAAGAGGTAAAAGTCATTCTCAAGACTACTCTCAAGCATTTTGGTGCGGCCCAGAGCTATATTCAAAAACACTGCAGCTATGAAGTGCCAGAGATTTTACAGGTCGATATTGCTCAAGGCAATCCTCGTTACTTATCGTGGGTTGTTCAGGAAACTTCTTTCAGTGACCACTCCTGAGTAGCAATTTTTTCGATAAAAGTCGAATCGTGAGAAATAACCAAGATGGCGCCATCAAAATCCAGAAGAGCTATTTCAAATGCCTCCAGTGTAAGAAAGAGGGTATCTAGGAATTAAAAAGCTTCATGCTAAAACCCAAATGCCTAAAAGAAGAAGCAAGAAAAATCCGGCCCTTTCAACCTTGAAGTGCACAAAAAAGAACATATAAATACTTGAAAAAACATCTATTGTGCACCCGAGCATAGCATGTTTGTAGATAAT
>NZ_JAAVTY010000207.1:0-870 GCF_018642185.1 Candidatus Rhabdochlamydia sp. W815
TTCATTTAATCCTTGCTTGCTCATGTCATCTGTCTTTAGTTAAAAAATAAAAAGATCTGGTATCATAGCGAAAATTTATATTCAATTCAAGATAGGTTCTTGAAGAGTTTAAGGATTTGTTTAAACAAACAAAACTAGAGCATTTAACATCACTCGATGAGCTGCTTAAAAGCAAAAAACGTAAAAGAGGTCGAAAATGACCTTTCAAAATACATCTGTAGTCCATGTATATTTTATATGTGGACAAAAGAAGCTTTCCATGGGAAGACTTGTTTTAAAAGATCGAAGAATATTTTTTGAATACACTCTTGAATTCATTAAAACAGGATTAGAATTATCTCCTCTTAAACTACCTCTTCAGCCAGGTATTATCATGTGTGAGGATAGAGTTTTTGAAGGTTTATTTGGTGTATTTAACGATAGCTTACCTGATGGATGGGGAAAATTGCTTTTAGATCGTAAGTTAATGAGTCTGCGTCTCAATCCTGGCGACCTTTCACCTTTAAACCGTTTATGCTATGTAGGTAAAAATGGAATGGGCGCCCTTGTGTATGAATCAGAAATAGAAGGAATAAAGCCATTTTATCACGAGAATTTAGATGAGATTGCTGATAAGGTGGTGCAATTTCAAGAGAAGGATGACGATCTTTTTATTGATGATTTATTAGCTATGAACGGCTCATCCGCTGGCGCTCGTCCTAAAATTGTCACCACCATAAGCAAAGAAGACTGGATCATTAAGTTTCGCTCCTCCTCAGATCTAAAAGATATTGGACTCATTAGATTTCTTGCATAACCCCTTATTTTAAAGCTTTCATTTATAGATTCCTAATCTTAACAAAAGCATTTCCAGCTATATCGCTCAAACAA
>NZ_JAAVTY010000208.1:0-865 GCF_018642185.1 Candidatus Rhabdochlamydia sp. W815
GAAATTTTCTTCTTTTGTATAACTCTTTACTATTTCGTATAATTTTGTTGCGGATACAGACGGAGCAACTGCTAGAATTCCTAAATTAGGATCGTAAATAATATGTTTCCCTTCCTTTGTTTTAATATAGACCATTGCATGTCCCGTATCTTTCTCTGGTAAAATTCCTATATGATAAACTCCTGCTATTAAATTTTTTGTAAAATTTTCAAAAGAAGGTTCTTCTTTCCTTTTTTTGAATGTATAAACAGCACTTTCATTTATATTTATGGTAAGCCCATAAGAGCTTGTTATATCCTTTTCTGCTTCTAAACAGTATTTTAATAATATTTCTTCTGCTGCTTTATTTAACCGAATGTCTAGATCTATCTCAATCTGTTTTAATGCAGCAATTTTTTCTTTAGCTATCATTTTTTTCAAAGATTCCCACTTTCTTTTGATCTCTTCTTTTATTTCACTTTTGATCTCTTCTTCTATTTCACTGAAGTATTTATTTGTATATTCTTCAAAGGTAAGCTTATTCTTAGCATCATAGAAGATCTGTTCAAGCACAGCCTTATCTGGAGCTCCATCTTTGTAACGACCGAAAACAGCTTCTAATGGGGACTTTGCTAATTTTACATTCATAAGGTAGCTAGAAATAAAATCATAGCTCATGCCTACACAGCATCCATCTTTTCCCATTTCTAATCTACGAAGTTTGCTTATGGCGCAAGTATCTTGTGCTTTTTTTATCCTTTGATTAATAATTGTATCGCCATATAAATTTTTTAGTGCCTTTATTTCGTCAATCTCCCGGAAATCTTTGATTTTATTTGGGGTATTCAAAGAGAAATCAAGGATTTCATTTCCAAATTTTATATAG
>NZ_JAAVTY010000209.1:0-857 GCF_018642185.1 Candidatus Rhabdochlamydia sp. W815
TCTTTGGAATAAAAAGATGATAAAAATTCTAAGAGTATTCTTGAAATAGTTTTAAAAAAAATTAGTTGGCGAGGTCAGAAAAAGCAGTGGTCGGAAAGAGAAAACAAGCTTTGTAATTATTGATGCTCAAAGTGTTAAAAATACTGATACAGCGGAGAAGAAAGGATATGAAGCATTTTCACTACATAAAAACAATTTGTTCGGTGTAAAAAATGTTTTAGCAGACGGAGGATATTCTGGAGAAAAATTTGCAAAGAGTGTGCAGGAGATATTGCGAAAGAAAACTACATACAAGCCTGAATATGGTGGTTCTTGCTTTTATTGCTCTACTTTTGAAAAGATTTTAAACAGGCTCTAAGAGAATATAGAACCTATTTTCCTGTTGCAGCATCCTATCATATTTCAGATAAGTGCTTGCTATCGGAGTATTTGTTGGATAGAAGAAGTGCTGATTAAGCACCCTGATTTTGCAATTCCTGGGCGTAAAGCTTTATTAAAAAACGATATGTCTTATGAAGTTGTTTTACTAGATGCAACAGAAACACCTAATTGAACGGCCAAAAAAAACCAAAGATATTTTTATTCAGGGCCCTTTCAACCTTGAAGTGCACAAAAAAGAACATATAAATACTTGAAAAAACATCTATTGTGCACCCGAGCATAGCATGTTTGTAGATAATCTCGTAAACACTTCTAGTGGAGTTTCGAAGTTGAGAGCCTTTCTAGGTCTGTTATTTAGTAAAGTTTCCACCCTTTCTATATCCTTGGAAGTCGTATCTAAAAAGCTTTGTGTTTTAGGAAAATATTGCCTAACTAGTCCGTTTGTATGCTCATTTAAGCCTCTTTCCCAAGAATGG
>NZ_JAAVTY010000020.1:0-16896 GCF_018642185.1 Candidatus Rhabdochlamydia sp. W815
ATGACTCAGAGCAAACACGTATCGATGTTCTTTCCCATGAGGTTTTTCCTCTGATAGCTCGGAAAAGAAACACTAAGGGATATAAGATAAAAGGCAGTTGCTACCTTGAAAAGCAACGTTGGGTCGTTGAGAGAACGATTTCTTGGTTAAAGACATGCTTCCGTTGTTCGGTGTAAAAAATGTTTTAGCAGATGGAGGATATTCTGGAGAAAAATTTGCAAAGAGTGTGCAGGAGATATTAGGATGTATAGTACAAATAGCCAAAAGAAATACACTTCATACTTTTACAGTTATTCCCAAAAGATGGGTTGTAGAGCGTTCTTTTGCGTGGATAGAAAAATGTCGCAGGCTATGGAAAAATTGCGAAAGAAAACTACATACAAGCCTGAATATGGTGGTTCTTGCTTTTATTGCTCTACTTTTGAAAAGATTTCAAACAGGCTCTTAGAGCTAACTTAAGAAAGCTGTGGCGCTATTAATATAGAGTCGATTTAATAAAATAAATAAGATAGAGCGCTAATATTAAATTAAGTATGATTTTTTATAGAAATATACTGGTTTGATTTCAGATCTAAGAATTGCATAACTAGGGTTTTTTTGAAAAACGTGTTATCTTTTGTGTAAAAATATTTATATATTCAAAATCTTAATTCGAATGCAAATGAGGATACTAAAAAGTCTATTTAGCCCTTCTTTAAGATGTTTAGTCCCAAAGTGTGATGGATTGGGTTAATTCTAAAATTTTTTGGTTTTTTTTGCCAACTTTTGATAGTATGCTCAAATGGTGTCAATCCCTTTACAGCTTTCAATCTTTTCGCAAAGTTATAGGCATTTAAAAAATTATATAAATGCTCTTTTAACTGCTGATGGGTTTGGTAGTGGTATCTTTTCGTGGTTTACTTTTGTTAACCGATGCTCTATCTGGTTTTCATCACATACTCGATCGAAAATGTGTGTAAAAGCATATAAATCTTGTTGCCTATGGGTAAATTGGATGCCGTTATACTCGTTTGTTTTTAAATTAAGATTTAACTAAGCAAAATTTCCTAGATAAAAGAGGCTGCAGTTCTTCCCGATATTTAGGAATGTTTTCAAAAAAGGCATAAATTGCCGTCAATCAATACCGATCCATCTTGGCTGGGTTTGGATGCTCTTTTTTTAGAGGTTCAAGCATCTAAGTGTTTTTTGCCTCAGCAGAAATATCATGAAAGGGCATTAGATGTTTATGATGTGGGAGAAGAGCTTTTAAGTGGAGTAGAGTTGCTCAATGATGCTAAGAAGCTAGCCGTTTTAATTTCTCTTTCTTCCGATCTGCAAAAGCGACTAGAAAAAGTAAATGAAGTTTTTTACCTTTTTACTCAAGTGTTCTATCTTTTTCAGGAGAGGTATCAAGGTTATTTGCATTACGCCTTAAGTTGTCATCCTAGAAAAATGTAGGATCTCTTTGCTTAAAATAGCGGAAATATCCGTAAAAATTTCTTTAGGAGTGCTTAAAAAGAACTTCAAGAAGTTAGATGGTTCAATACTTGCGTTAATGTAGTTGTATTTTAGTTTTAAAAATTTCTGCTCATCTATATGATAACAATGTGCTCTCTTCTCAATAAGGGAAAATTTTCCTTAAAAGAAAATGGATTTGCTTATGGATCTTAAGAGAAAAAGATTGAAACTTAGGGAATGGGGCTTTTTGCTCTTTGTTTTAGGGTTTATTTTCTCTTTGCTCATCATTTCTTGGCTATTGCCTAGATAAAAAGCAAAGAATGTAAAAAAGACGTTGAGGAAAAAATCAGCTTTTTGGTAGCCTCCTTGCTTAAGCCGCAATTAAAGGCTTAAAGAGCAAGAAAGTACAAAGCATTCATAAGCGCGTATACTCCTTGTTGCTGTCAGACACCTCTCATTCTGATGTTACTGTTTATAACAGTGCCTTTAAAAGAGATCACTCGCGGCGATAATCTGTATAATAAGGAAAAAGTATGACTTTAAAATTTCAGGGAAAGAAAAAAGGAATGACAATGCGATTTGATGCTCAAGGTAATCAAATTGTTTGCACAGTGATTTTGGTAGAGCCTAATGTCATAGCTCAAATTAAAAGTAGCCAAGGCAAAGATGGCTATAATGCTGTTCAGCTAGCGGCTTATAAGGTTAAACCTTCAAAGGTTAAAAATGTTTCTAAACCACTACAAGGCCATTTTGCAAAAGCAAAAATAGAGCCAAGATCTTCTTTAAAAGAATCTAGAGTAGAGAATGTAGAAGACTTTCAAGTGGCTCAAGAGCTTAATGTAAGCTATTTTAATGAGATTAGCTACGTAGATATTTCTGGTATTTCGAAAGGTAAAGGTCATCAAGGGGTTATGAAACGTCATAATTTTGCAGGCGGCCCTGCTTCTCATGGTTCTGGGTTTCATCGTCATGGTGGTTCAACTGGTATGCGTTCTACGCCAGGTCGTTGTTTGCCAGGACAAAAAAAGTCGGGTCGAATGGGAAACGAAATGGTAACCACGCAGAATTTGCGTGTAGTAAAAGTCGATTTAGAAAAGAATGTTATCCTTGTCGGGGGCGCTGTTCCAGGGCCGCGCAATGGATTAGTTTATATCTCAAAAGCAAAAAAGAAAGCGTAAGGGAGTTATAGTCGTGGCCTATCTAAAGGAATATAATTTATCTGGTAAAGAAGTAGGAAAAATTGAAATCGATGATGAACTACTCAGTCCAGCTGCAAATACGCAAATGATTAAAGATTATGTTACAGCTCTGCGCGCAAACGCTCGTCAGTGGTCCGCAAATACAAAAACAAGAGCAGAGGTAAATCATAGCGGTAAAAAACCTCATCCTCAAAAGGGTACTGGTAGAGCAAGGCAGGGTTATTTGGGTGCTCCTCAGTATAAAGGAGGAGGGCGTGTTCATGCTCCTAGGCCAAAATTTGATCAGCACGTAAAAATGAACAAAAAAGAGAAGCGTGCTGTCATTCGTCAATTGTTGATTGAAAAAGTATTGAATGATTCTCTGCATGTTTTGCAATTTGCAGAAATGAATAAGCCGCAAACAAAACAAGTTGTGCAATTTTTAAAGGCAAGAGATTTAGAAAATAAAAAGATTATTTTTTTAGCTGAGAGCGGTGATGAAGGACAGAGCACTATATTGCTAGAAAAATATCATACGCTATTTTTAAGTGCTCGTAATATTCTTGGATTGAGATTTCTTCCATTAACTATTGTAAATGGATATGACGTAATTGCTAATCAACATCTGATTGTGATGAATTCGGCTGTAGATCAGTTAAAAGTTCTATTGGGAGGACAGGGTTAATTATGTTAAAAAAGAGTCCTTACGATGTTATATTATCTCGTCATATAACAGAAAAAGCACTAGTTATGGAAAAATTACAATCCAATGAGAGTAATCCTTCTGTTAGGAAATGTAAAACTCCGAAGTATGTTTTTTTAGTTGCAAAAAAAGCGAATAAACAAGAGATCAAGCAAGCTCTTGAAAAGATTTACATCGATAAAAAAATTAAAGTTACATCTGTGAATACAATTACTATTAAGCCCAAAGCGAAGCGTGTAAGAGGACGTCTAGGAAAAAAAGCAGGTTTTAAAAAAGCCATTGTTTCCTTAGAGCCAGGGGATAATATTGAGGATAAAGGTTAAGCTAAGGAGCCTTGGAATCACTATGTTAAAAAAATTTCGACCCACTACAGCAGGGCAGCGTCATCTTGTTTTAACCAAGCAAGAAGCTTTAAGCTGTGTAAAGCCTGAAAAGTCTTTAATTGAAAAGAAAAAAAGAACAAATGGCCGTAACCACCATGGTCACATTACTTGTAGGCATAAAGGCGGTGGTCATAAGCGTTTTTATCGCATTGTTGACTTTAAAAGAGATAAAGAAAACATACCTGCTAAAGTAGCGTCTATTGAATACGATCCTAATCGAACAGCTGCTATTGCTCTATTGAACTATTTTGATGGAGAAAAGCGTTATATTTTAGCTCCACAGGGATTAAAAATAGGTGCTGTAATAGCAACAAATGATCAAGGGCGATTTGATGTGGGTTTTTGTATGCGTCTAAAGCATATGCCTCTTGGATCGGTTGTTCATAATATTGAACTCTATCCGGGGCGAGGTGGTCAGCTTGTGCGTTCAGCAGGTCTTTCTGCTCAATTAATGGCAAAAGCCGATAATGGATATGTGAACTTAAAAATGCCATCTGGAGAAGTAAGGCTCATTCATGAAAATTGTAGAGCTACTTTTGGGGCTGTTTCCAATCCAGAAAGGAATTTACGTGTTGAGGGAAAAGCAGGACGCTCTCGCTGGAGAGGAATTCGTCCAACTGTTCGAGGAACAGCAATGAACCCGGTGGATCACCCGCATGGAGGAGGAGAGGGTAAACATAATGGATACCTTCCACAAACCCCATGGGCAAAAGATACTAAGGGACGCCGCACGCGTTCTAAGAAGAAATCTAGTAAAATGATCGTTAAAGACCGTAGGAAATAGATTGGGAGTTTGAAGCTTATATGGGAAGATCGCTAAAAAAAGGGCCGTTTGTAGACCATCACTTGTTAGACAAAGTAAGTGTACAAAATAAAAATGGCAAAAAAAATCCTATCAAAACATGGTCACGACGATCCATGATTCTTCCTGAAATGATTGGACATACTTTTGATGTTCACAATGGAAAGAGGTTTATTAGTGTTTTCGTGTCCGATAATATGGTAGGTCATCGCCTTGGTGAATTTGCACCGACGAGAGTGTTTAAAGGACATGGATCGAAAAAAAGTACAGATAGTTCTAAATCTGCAACTTCAGGAAGAGGTTAAGAATTTATGCCACAAGCTTATGCGAAAACAAATTATGTGCGAATTAGTCCAAGAAAAGCGCGTTTAGCCGCTGATTTAATTAGAGGTCTCAAAGTTGAGGAGGCTGTAATACAATTGCGTTTTTGTAAATTAAAAGCAGGAATGCTTCTGCAAAAGACGTTAAACTCTGCAGTTGCTAATGCAGAAACACAGTTACAAGTTCAAAGGCGCGATTTAATTGTAAAAGAAGTGAGAGTGGATGTGGGCCCTGTTTTAAAGCGTGCCAAGCCAAAAAATAGAGGTGGAAGCCATCCAATTATGAAAAGAACTAGTCATTTTACAATAGCTGTTGCTGCTGAATAGAGGGGAAATAATGGGTCAAAAGACATCGCCGATTGGGTTTAGATTAATTAGAAATAAGAGATGGCGTTCTCTTTGGTATGCCAACAAACAAGAGTTTGGTGATTTACTAGGAGAGGATGATAGGATTCGTAAGCACTTGATGAAAAAGTCCTGTTGCGTAGGTACTTCTAGAATCGTTATTAGAAGAATGAGTGGTAAAGTAGAGGTGACTATTTATACAGCGCGCCCAGGCTTGGTTATTGGAAAAAAAGCTGCAGAACTCGATATCTTGAAGCAAGAACTTAGAAAGTTAACAGGAAAAGAGATTTGGATCGAAGTTGAAGAAATTAAAAGACCAGATCTTGAAGCGCAACTTGTAGCTGAAAATATAGCGAGACAGTTAGAGCGCCGAATCCCTTTTAGAAGAATTATGAAAAAGGCTATGCAAGCTACTATGGATGCAGGAGCTATTGGAATTAAAGTGCAAATTTCAGGACGTATTGGTGGTGCTGAAATCGCTCGTGTAGAGTGGTATATATTAGGAAGTGTTCCTTTGCATACACTGCGAGCTGATATTGATTATGCAACAGCCAGAGCGGAAACCACTTATGGTTCTATTGGAATCAAAGTGTGCATTAATAAAGGCGAAGACGAGATAAATCGATCAAAAGTAGTAGGAGGCTAACATGGCCCAAATGCCAGCTCGTACAAAATATAGAAAAACTCAAAAAGGAAGTCGTTCCGGCTTAAGTAAAAGTGGTAATTTTGTAGAATTCGGTGAATTTGGGATGAAAGTTCTCGAAAGAGGCGACATAAAAGCTAATCAAATTGAAGCTTGTAGAGTTGCCATTAATCGACATTTTCAGCGCCGTGGCCAAGTTTGGATTCGAATTTTTCCGCATAAGCCTGTAACTAGAAAGCCAGCTGAAACTCGTATGGGAAAAGGAAAAGGTGCAGTAGATCATTGGATAGCGGTTGTTCAACCTGGTAGAATATTGTTTGAAGTAGCTGGAGTATCTAAAACAGATGCCCAAGATGCATTAAAAAAAGCGGCAGCTAAATTAGGACTTCGTACTAGATTTGTTGAACGAGTAGAGCGAGTATAAAATAAGGTTTTACAAATGCCAAAAAAAGCAAAAGAATTAAGAGATCAATCAAAAGAAGAATTACAAGCTCTTTATGCCGATTTATCTAAAGAGATTTTCGAGTTGCGCAATGAGTTAAAGACAACACGTAAATTGGAAAAACCTCATTTAATTCGATTAAAAAAAAGAGATAGAGCAAGAGTCTTGACAGTCCTTCAAGAGAAAAAGGCATAAACGTAGGTAAAGAATGGAAAAACAAGCAGATCAAAAATGTAACACAAAGCGTAAAGTTAGAGAAGGTGTAGTTGTTTCTAACAAAATGCAAAAGACCGTTAAGGTTCGTGTAGATCGTACATTTAAGCACCCTAATTTTAATAAGGTGATTACACGCGGTAAAATCTATTACGCTCATGTTGAAGAAGAAGAAGTTGAGATCGGAAAGCTTGTAAAAATTATTGAAACGCGCCCTCTTTCAAAATTGAAAAGATGGCGTGTATTGCAAGTGCTTTGATGAAAAACAGATGCATAAATTACTAGGAATACAAAGGCCATGATTCAAGAAGAAACCGAATTAGAAGTAGCAGATAACACCGGTGCTAAGCGTGTGCGTTGTTTTAGAATTATAAAAAAAGGTTCTAAGCGTCCTCGTGCAGGTGTAGGCGATGTAATTATTTGCGCTGTAAAAGAATCTGATCCTAAAGGAACTGTTAAAAAGGGCAAAGTAGTTAAAGCTGTTATTGTTAGAACATGCAGTAGCATTTCTCGTAAAGATGGAAGCCAACTATCCTTTTTTGATAATAGCTGCGTAATTATCGATGACAAGGGAAATCCTCAAGGAACGCGTATTTTTGGTCCTATTGCACGTGAAGTGCGTGAAAGAGGTTATATTAAAATTACCTCGTTAGCACCAGAAGTGATTTAAGGGAGAATCTATGAGTAAGTGGATTAAGAAAGGTGACATTGTTGTTGTCATTTCAGGCAACGACAAAGGAAAGTCGGGTGAAGTGATTTCTCGAAATAAAGAGCGAATCTTAGTGCAAGGGGTGAATCTTCGTAAGAAGCATGCTAAGCGTCAAACGAAAGCTCCGGGTGCTGGGATTATAGAAATTGAAACGCCTATTCATATTTCCAATGTCTCTTTATGCAATAAAGAAAATCAGCCAGTGAAGGTCAAAGTGCGCTTTGCAGCTGATGGAGCTAAAGAGTTATTTTATTTGGAAGGGGATAAGCAAATTAAATTTCGCCAGGTTAAAAAACATTCATAAGTAGAAGATAAACAATGTCTAGATTACATAAACGCTATAAAGAAGTTGTAAAAAAAGAACTGCAAAACAAGTTTAAGTATTCCAACTTAATGCTTATTCCTCAGCTAAAGAAAATTGTAATTAGCATGGGGATAGCGGAAGCTTCTAAAGATAAAAATGCGATGCAAGCTTGCGTCAAGGAAATGGCATTGTTATCAGGACAGAAGCCGATTTTGACAAAATCACGTCGAGCAATTGCTAATTTTAAGCTACGTGAAGATCAACCAATTGGAGTAAAGGTTACTCTTAGAAGGCAGAGGATGTATGATTTCCTTGATCGTTTTTGTCACATTGTTTCTCCTCGTATTCGAGATTTTCGCGGCTTTAACCCTAAGTGCGATGGTAGAGGAAGTTATTCTTTAGGGATTCAAGAGCAGCAGATTTTTCCAGAGGTTATTTTAGATGAGATAAAGAGAACGCAAGGAATGAATATCACATTTGTGACGTCCGCAGAAACTGATGAAGAGTGTCTTGAGCTATTAACATCACTTGGACTTCCATTTAAAACAGCAGAATAAAGGTGAGGGAGAGAAAAAATCATGTCATTAAGTGATCCAATTGCAGATTTGCTAACAAGAATTCGCAATGCAAAAAGTGCTCGTCATCGCTTTGTCATTTTTAGACCCAGTAAAGTAAAACTAGCAGTTATAAAAGTATTGCAAGAAAATGGATTTGTTGGTGAGTGTCTTGTCAATGAAGAAAAAAGAGAAGCAAGGCTTTTTTTAAAATATGCTAACGGAAGAGAACCTGTGTTAAAGGGTTTAAAGCGCATGTCTTCTCCTTCTGCAAGGCAGTACGTTGGTTATCTTGAAATTCCAATTGTTTACGGTGGAATGGGAGTTGCAATTGTGTCTACTTCTAAAGGTATTCGCGATGGTAAAGCCGCTCGAAGGGATCGACTTGGCGGTGAGTTATTATGTGTGGTTTGGTAATTTAAGAAGAGGTAATTTATATGTCACGTCTTGGGAAAATGCCAATCTCACTTGCCGGGAAAAAAATAGATATTAAGATCCAAAACGGACAAGTTCAAGTAAAAGGTCCTAAAGGTGAATTATCCATTCCTGCAATTAAAGGGATTTTGGTGAAAATAGAAAATGATCATTTGTTTGTTTTAAAAGATGAGCAAATAGAAGTACACAATAAAGATTATGGTTTAGCTAGAGCTTTGATCAATAATATGATCACAGGTGTAAGCACGGGATTTGAAAAACGATTGAAGTTAGAAGGTGTTGGGTATCGTGCTCAAATTAAAGAAAATATGCTCGATTTGCAAATTGGGCGCTCTCATCCCACAGAACTTTTGATTCCTGAAGGAATTAAAATAACAGTGGAAAAAGGGGTATTAATCATTATTGAAGGAATAAGCAAGTTTCTCGTAGGGCATTTTGCTGCTGAAATACGCGCAGAAAAAAAACCTGAACCTTATAAAGGCAAGGGAATCCGCTATGAGAAAGAGCATGTACGTAAAAAGGCTGGTAAAGCAGCAAAGGGAAAAACAGGTTAATTTTAAGGTAGAGCTTTTATGCTTAATGAATTGCAAAGTCGAAATACAAAAAGAAAAAGGCGAAGTTTGCGTATCAGAAAACAAGTGCGCGGCTCTAGCGATAAGCCTCGACTTTCTGTATTTAAATCGCTGAAACACATTTGTGCACAGTTAATCGATGACAAAAAAGGGATCACTCTTGTAAGCGCAAGCACGTATACGCCGCTTTTACGTCAAAAGAATTTGGGCAAAAAAAGTAAACAAGCTGCACGGGAAGTGGGTATTTTATTAGCGAATGCCGCTAAACAAAAAAATATTCAATTCGTTGTATTCGATCGCGGCCATCATAAATATCATGGGTTGCTAGCAGAACTTGCAGATGCTGCACGTCAGTCAGGGTTACAATTTTAAGTTAAGGGATGTAACATGGAACAAAATAAAAGACGCGCTGAAGAATTTGGAACGGAATTTGAAGACAAGGTTCTGTACGTTAACCGCTGTTGTAAAGCAGTAAAAGGCGGAAAGAAGTTTAGCTTTTCTGCACTAGTTCTTGTAGGCGATAGACAAGGTAGAATTGGTTTTGGCTTTGCTAAAGCAAATGAAGTATCAGACGCTATTCGCAAAGCAACAGAATCTGCTCGTAAAAATATCTTTACATTTGAAATGGAAGGGTCTACAATTCCGCATGAAGTTTTAGTAGATTGGGATGGTTGCACAGTTCTACTAAAGCCAGCTCGAGATGGAACAGGTGTTATTGCAGGTTCAAAGGTTCGTTCTGTGCTAGAGCTTGCTGGAATAAAAGATGTAATTGCAAAGATCTATGGCTCTAATAATCCTTTGAATCAAGTGCAAGCAACATTAACCGCTTTGGAAGGTCTTGTAAATCGTCAAAAAAATCTAGTAAATAGAGGTTTAGCATCATGATGACTTTATCGCAATTAGCTAACACTCACAGACCCAAGAAAAAAGTGCAAAGAGTAGGACGAGGTGTTGGTTCGAAAAGAGGAAAGACCTGTGGTCGTGGTAATAAAGGTGATAAGGCTCGTCAAGGTTATAAATACCGCTTTGGACATGAAGGAGGGCAAATTCCTTTATATAAAAAGTTACCTACTCGAGGTTTTACCAATGGGCGTTTTACCTCTTATGTGTTTGCAATTAATCTCCAAATGATCGACAAGCTATACCAAGATGGAGAAGTAGTTAGCTTAAATACGCTGCAAGAGAAAGGCATTGCCCCTCGCAGAGTCTCTGGAGGATTAAAAATCTTATCCAATGGAGAGCTAACTAAAAAAGTTAGCATTGAAGCGCGCTTCTTTTCTCAAGCAACAGAAGAGAAGTTGAAGAAACAGGGTATTTCTTATCAAAAAATAACAAGCTAATGGAACGTTAGATATAAAATGATTGCAAAAATAGCTAAATTGCTTGTTATACCTGATCTTAGAAAAAAGATTTTTTTTACTCTTCTTATGTTAATTGCCTGTCGCATAGGTTCTTATATACCTGTGCCAGGTATTAATGGAGAATTAGCTGTGCAGCTTTTTCGTAGCACAGCAGGTGGTAGCCAAAATCTTTTCCAACTAATGGATATATTTTCTGGAGGAGCTTTTGCTCAAATGACTGTGATTGCTTTAGGGGTTATGCCTTACATATCCTCTTCGATCATTATGCAGTTAGTGATGGCGCTTGTTCCTACTATGCAAAGGGAAATTAAAGAAAATCCAGAAAGCGGGAAGCGCAAATTAGGACGCTGGACACGTACTCTTACTTTGTTTTTAGCGTTTTTTCAATCAGGGGTATTTGGAAGATTTGCTGTGCAATTAAATGCAGGAACGCCTGGCATTATTGCAAGCGAGGTTATGGATGTGCAATTTTTAGGAATTCCTTGGTTGTTTTATTTAATTATAATGACAACCATGACCACTGGAACCATTCTTTTGATGTGGATTGGCGAGCAGATTACGGAAAAAGGGATTGGTAATGGAATTAGCTTAATTATTACTGTTGGGATTCTTTCTTCTCTGCCAAGTACTTTGGGTTCTGTAATACGTCAGCTCAATTTAGATTCTCAAGAGCCAGGGCAGCTTACATTTTCTTCATTAGTTATTTTATCTGTTGTTTTTGTTCTTATTATAGTAGGAACTATTTTAATTATTCAGGGTCAAAGAAAGATTCCTCTTCAATATGCTAGACGAGTTGTAGGAAGACATGAAGTGCAAGGGGGGGGGAATGCATATATTCCTTTGAAAATAAACTATGCTGGAGTGATTCCTGTAATTTTTGCCTCTTCATTGTTAATGTTTCCTGCTACGATTGGGCAATTTATAGGCGCTAATTCTTGGGTTGGGAAATGCGCAAATGCTATTTCACCAGGGAGTTGGCTATATATGTTTATCTTTGTAATGCTGATTATTTTTTTCACGTACTTTTGGACGGCAACCCAGTTTCACCCAGAACAAATCGCGTCTGATATGAAAAAGAACGGGGCTTTTATTCCTGGGATTAAGCAAGGAAGATTTACTCAAGATTACTTGGAATTAACGATGAATAGAATTACGTTTGCAGGAGCTATTTTTCTTTCAATGATTGCAATTTTACCAACAATTATTGGAAAGCTACTACACGTGGACGCTAGTATCACATATTTTTTTGGAGGGACTTCTTTGCTCATTCTCGTAGGTGTTATTCTAGACACCTCTAAGCAAATAGAATCCCACTTATTAATGAAACGCTATGAAGGGTTTATGAAGAGAAGTCGGCTAAAAGGAATATAGAAGTTTTTTTAGTCGAATTAAGATAACAGGTCAATATTGTGAATAAATAAAAGATCTGATAATCTGCCTCAGATAATTGTTTAAAAAAGGAATTTGTTTCATGCCTAGAGTAATTGGAGTCGATATCCCAGATAACAAGCGGCTAGAAATTAGCTTGACGTATGTTTATGGTGTTGGTCGCGAGACATCAAAAGGAATTTGCAAGGAACTAGGACTAGATCCTAATATGAGAGCACATCGTTTAACACAAGATGAAATTGCAAAAATTAATGCTAAATTGCAATCCGACTACATAGTTGAAGGGGATCTTCGTCGCCAAGTTCAAGGAAATATTAAAAGATTGATTAGCATTCATTGCTATCGAGGAATGCGTCATCGTTTAGGTCTTCCTGTTCGTGGCCAGCGTACACGCTCTAATGCGCGTACTAGAAAAGGAAAGAGAAAAACAGTAGCGAACAAAAAGAAATAGAGGAGATTGAACTTTGGCTAAACAAGATACCCGTAAGGTAATGGTTAAAAAACCAACCATTGTTAAAAATAAAAAAAAGACGCATCGCAATGTTTCATCAGGCATTGCTCATGTTTCAGCAACCTTTAGTAATACAATTATTTCTATCACCGATTTAGCGGGTAATACAATTACTGCTTCTTCTGCTGGTAGAGTTGGATATACAGGTTCTCGTAAATCATCTGCTTTTGCAGCAAATATGGCAGCAGAAGATGCTGCAAAGCGAGCAATTACAATTAGCGGGATGAAAGAAGTGGAAGTAAACCTTTGTGGGCCTGGTACTGGAAGGGAATCTGCTGTAAAAGGATTACGCGGTGGTGGATTAGAAGTTACGTTTATTAGAGATGTAACCCCTATATCTCACAACGGATGCCGTGCACCTAAAAGACGAAGGGTATAAACCCGGTTTTTGCTATAAAAATATAAATAATACTGATTTTATCGGTATTTAAAGAAGAACTAGAAATTTTCAGGAGTTTGATCATGGCCATTAAATATGGCAAGTTTGAGTTGCCGTCAAAGATTAAGCTTGATGAAGCGAGCCGTTCTAAGACATTTGCTCGTTTTATTGCAGAGCCGTTTGAGAGAGGTTTTGGACACACTGTTGGGAATGCTTTGCGCAGAATCATGCTCAGCTCCTTAGAAGCTCCTGCTATTGTTTCTGTGCGTATCGAAGATGTCCCCCATGAGTATATGGCGATTGATGGCGTAATAGAAGATATGACAACAATTGTGTTAAATTTTAAAAGTGCTCTTTTACGCAAATTACCAATAGATGATGAGCTAGAGTCTCGTGAATTAAAGCAGATTTCTAAAATGCTGGATGTTACGCCAGAAATGCTTGAAAAAAACAATGGTCAATATGCAGTAACTCTACACGATTTGTTAGAAGAGTCTGAGTTTGACATATTCAATCCAGAGTTGGTGATTTTTACAGTCACTAAACCAATGATGCGTAAAATTGATTTAAAAATAGCAATTGGTCGTGGATATGTACCTGCTGAAAGGCATCCGATACAAGAAAACGTAGTGGATGAAATTTTATTGGATTCCGCTTTTTCTCCTGTAAGATTGGTAAATTACTTTGTGGAAAATACACGCGTAGGTCAAGATACAGATTTTGATCGTTTAATTTTGGAAGTGAATACAGATGGGCGTATTTCTCCTGAAGAAGCACTCACTTTTGCAACGCAAATTGGGATTTTACATTTTGAAGTTTTTGATGAATTAAATGTAGACATCTTAAGTTTTGATCAGGGAGAAATTAAACTCAATACGGATAAAGATGCTCTGATGGCTAAGCTTGCATTAAAAATTAATGAAATTGAGCTTTCTGTACGTTCAAGTAATTGTCTTTCTTTAGCTTGTATTGATACAATTGCAGAGCTGGTTGTCATGCCAGAACCTGAGCTTTTGAGATTTAGAAATTTTGGAAAGAAATCTCTAAATGAAATTAAAGATAAACTAAAAGGAATGGGTCTTTGGCTAGGAATGACTAAAGAAGACCTTGGGATGGATCTTCATAAGGATAACGTCAAAGAAGTTGTACAGGAATACTTAAGTAAAAAGGTAGGTCATCAAACATGAGACATCGCAAACACACCTTTAAAATAGGGCGAACTGCAAGCCATCGCCGCTGTATGATTGCTAATATGGTTAAGTCTTTAATTGTACATGGTCGAATTAAAACAACAGAGCGCAAAGCTTCCGAGCTTAAAAGACATGCAGACCACGTTGTAACTTTAGCTAAATCAAATGCTTTGGCTAATAAGCGCAAGATAGTTGGGGATTTAATGATTCGTTATAACTCATTAACCACAAAGGAAGCAAGAGCTGCTAAAGCAGGAGATACTTCTTCTTATAACATAGATCGTAGAGTAATGGGCAAGCTTGATGAGCTTGCAAAAAGATTTGCTAATCGAAATGGCGGATTTACACGCGTTCTAAAAGAAGGATATCGTGTAGGTGATGGAGCTTCTCTCTGTTATATTGAGTACCTTTCCGAATAAATTTATTTGATCTAAAAAAGTGTCTATCCATAGATGCTTTTTTAGAGATTGTTTTTCAAATTTCTAAATATATATTCTTATATTTTCTAAGAAATCTTAAGCCTTGTAGATATACAACCTTATGGATTAATCTTGAGGCTGTTTTGATATATAAAACGAAGACTCGATAAGGAGGAATACATGTCAATTCGAGTTGGTATTAATGGGTTTGGAAGAATTGGTCGTCTTATGCTAAGGATTATCAGTGAAAAGTGTCCAGATATCGACGTTGTTGCAATCAACGATCTTGTCCCACCCGAAGATCTAGCTTACTTATTAAAGTATGATTCTGTGCACCACACATTTCCTCACTGTGTTACAGCAGACGATAAGCATATAAACGTAAATAAAAAAAAGATTTTAGCTCTCTCTGAGAGAGAGCCTGAAAAACTTCCCTGGAAAGATTTAAAAGTAGATTATGTGATTGAATCAACAGGTTACTTTACCGATTTAGAGTCAGCGAATAAACATAGAAAGGCTGGCGCTAAAAGAGTTATTATTTCTGCTCCTGCAAAAGGAGAAGTTCCTACTTTTGTAATGGGGGTTAATCAAGAAAATTATAATCCACAGAAGGATTTTATTGTTTCTAATGCCTCTTGTACAACGAACTGTTTAGCACCTTTAACAAAAATACTACTCGATCATTTTGGGATAGAAGAAGGTTTGATGACCACTGTACATGCTATGACAGCTACACAGCATACAGTAGATAGCCCTTCTAGAAAAGATCGACGAGGGGGACGAGCTGCAAGTATAAACATTATTCCTTCATCTACGGGTGCAGCAAAAGCAGTAGCGCTTTGTTTGCCTGAAGTAAAAGGCAAATTAACAGGTATGGCATTACGCGTTCCTGTAATTGATGTTTCTGTTGTCGATCTTACAGTAAGGCTTACCAAAGCTACATCATATGAAGAAATCTGTGCTGTTATTCAAAAAGAAGCAAGAGGACCTATGAAGGGCATTGTCACCTATTGTGATGAAGATGTTGTTTCTTCTGACTTTATTGGTCATCCCTCTTCTTGTATTTTTGATAGACATGCGGGAATAAAATTAAATTCTCATTTTTATAAATTAATTGCTTGGTATGATAATGAAATGGGATACTCACATCGAGTCGTAGATTTGCTGCGATATATGGTATCCAAAGAAACCTTAAGCTAATAACATGGAATAAGATACGTGCATTTTACTCGAGAACCAACGATTGAAACAATTATTTCTCCTAGAGAAGAGGGCTATAAGCTTCTCGTGCGTAATACTAAAGGAGAAAAGGCAGAAGAATATTACGTTGATGCAGTGGAAGTTGTCTCTTTTGGTCGGGCTTTCTTTTTCCGTTCTCTAGAAAAGCCTAAAGCATTTTTAGTGCCTACAGGAGATTATGAGATTTTAGAAGTACGCGAAGCGCGCATTGCATTGAAAAATGTAAACCATGAGCGTTCCATTAAAATTGGAGGAGGTCGTGAAAATACGCGTGCTCCTGCTAAAGAAACTCCTACTCCTGAAAAAGAGTTAGCATCTGTAGTAGAGGAATCCTCTGCTTTAGAAACTGTTGAATCTACAACAGAAGAAGTGCGTGCGGATAAGCGTCGAGATCGCCATCGCCGTCGTCGTCGTCGTCATACCGATGAACAACAAGAACAACGCTCTCGCAGAGCAGATAGTTCTGAAAAAGAATCGAGCGAGTCAAAAGAAGAGCAAAAAGGAACAGATGAAGAAAAAATCCCATCACCTATGCTTATTTCTCCTCCTCCGATACTTATTTCAGAAACCCTGCTTAGCCGTTATAAAGATAAAGACTTAGGACAATCTCTTCTAGAAAAAAAAGAAGAGATTATCACTCACGAAGAAATTCTTGAGCAACAAGTAGAATCAAAAGTAGAAGAGAAAAAAGAAGAAGAGGATTCAGATAAAGATCCAGGTTCAGAAGGGACTGCTTTTAGTCGCTCTATTCTTAACCCTCCTACTTTTACAGAAAATATCAAAACCGATTTTTTATTCTGATATGAAGGCTCTTAAAAATTTAAGAGCCTTTTTTCTTGCTTTTTTTTTAAATACTCCAGTAAGCTCATGAGCCTCATCGCTTGGCTCGGATGGTGGAATGGTAGACACTAGGGACTTAAAATCCCTTGCTCGCAAGGGCGTGCAGGTTCGACTCCTGTTCCGAGCAATTTGATATAAGGTGGCAAAGGAAGCATTGCTGAATTTGAACTATGCAGGAAAGGCATGCCGGCTCAATCAAGGCCAGCTTAAACAACTAAAAATCTATGTAAAAGAAGAATCTCCCAGTTCAGCTAAACAAGTTGTCAATTTTGCCAAAGACCGCTTTGGAATATGTTATACGCCATCAGCACACCCATTTCTGTCAGTGATATTAGCAGTGGTAATGTGAATCGCATGAGGGAGCCCTTGGGTATCGACTGCTATATGTCTTTTTATTCCTGATATTTTTTCCCCTGCATCATATCCTTATCTTCTCCGCTGTATCAGTATTTTTAACACTTTGAGCATCAATAATTACAAAGCTTGTTTTCTCTTTCCGACCACTGCTTTTTCTGACCTCGCCAACCA
>NZ_JAAVTY010000210.1:0-858 GCF_018642185.1 Candidatus Rhabdochlamydia sp. W815
AACAGATATTTTGAAATGTAGGATAAACGACAAGTTTCAAGTCGTTGACTTAAATCCCATTAAGCTAGCCGTTTGAATCGGCACTAGTATATATAAACATTTTTATGCAAAAGATAACATCTTCTTTCAAGATAGAGCAGCTTTTTCAAAAAAAGCTAGCTATGCAATTCTTAATTTGAAATCAAACTAGTATAGCCGGGATCTATAATTGGGAGCTTTAAAATTTGAGGTTATGCAAGAGCTCTAATAAAACAGTTCCTCATGGAATTGTATTTCCAAGAGGAATTGTAGCATGGAAATTATGGGACATGGCTAGTCGAATAAACAATGAGCAACTGTTAGGGTTTCAGCCATTACCTTTATAGTTCTGGAAATCCCTCTAACTGTTATAGAGCTAAGAGGAGATCAAAATAACATTCACATCACAGCTTCTAGCAATATAAAGTGAAATAAATTTTTCTTTTGTTGTTGTAGAATATGCTGTTTTATCAGAAAATGCATCTTTATAAAATTTATAATCGCTCTTTAAGGTCTTTTTACAATGATATGCAAGAATTTAATCGGAATTTTAGCTTTTTTCTCTTGTATGGCCCTTTCAACCTTGAAGTGCACAAAAAAGAACATATAAATACTTGAAAAAACATCTATTGTGCACCCGAGCATAGCATGTTTGTAGATAATCTCGTAAACACTTCTAGTGGAGTTTCGAAGTTGAGAGCCTTTCTAGGTCTGTTATTTAGTAAAGTTTCCACCCTTTCTATATCCTTGGAAGTCGTATCTAAAAAGCTTTGTGTTTTAGGAAAATATTGCCTAACTAGTCCGTTTGTATGCTCATTTAAGCCTCTTTCCCAAGAATGG
>NZ_JAAVTY010000211.1:0-854 GCF_018642185.1 Candidatus Rhabdochlamydia sp. W815
CGCTTGGATAAGAGCGGGTCATAACTACCTCCAAAGGTTTTATGAAAACTATCATTATACCTTAATGAGAAGATTTTAAACAGGCTCTAAGCATGATGGAGTGGGTTAATTCTAAAACTTTTTGGTTTTTTTTGCCAACTTTTGATAATAGAGATTCTTTCATCGCTTGCCTATTTTTTTTTAATTTTTCTGTGCTTCAAAATTGAAAAGATATCTTATTTTAAGGTATAATAATGAAATTTAGGTGTTATTTATGGTTAGTATTCTTAGACTTGTTGGACCTGCTTTAATCTTTCCTTTCTGCTCTAAAACCTTTACTTGTTCCAATACTTTAGCTTGTCATTTTTTGTACTGCCTAACATACGACACACAAGCGATTGCTTTTAAATATTTTTTTCCTGAAACCCCTGACCCTTTTTTGCAGCCTCCTACCCTTTTATCTAGTTTTGTTCCCACCAAATTTAAAGTATTAAATAGCTGTCTTGCTACTGGTGTTTCTTTCCTAATATTAAACCAAATAAGAGAACTTGCTTTAGCTAAAGTGCTCATAAAATATCGTTTATATATGATAGGAGTGCCTTTTGTAAGTTTTGCACTTCTGATAAGCATTTGTATCATATCCATTCTTGTCTACAGAATAATTAAACCCTATTTATATCGAATCTAATAGATAAGACTTTACTAAGCTTTCCATCTCTACCTATTCGAGAAAAAGATAATCCCCTACACATCTGGGATAAAAAAACAATAGATCCTTTAATATAGTTATTTAAATCGACATTGATAAAACAGCTTGATCTAAGGCTTCGGATAAATTAGCTACAGTAGGTAAAAGTTCTCGGATTTTCGTTTTC
>NZ_JAAVTY010000212.1:0-846 GCF_018642185.1 Candidatus Rhabdochlamydia sp. W815
GCGGTGGTAATGTGAATCGCATGAGGAAGCCCTTGGGTATCGACTGCTATATGTCTTTTTATTCCTGATATTTTTTTCCCTGCATCATATCCTTATCTTTTCCGCTGTATCAGTATTTTTAACACTTTGAGCATCAATAATTACAAAGCTTGTTTTCTCTTTCCGACCACTGCTTTTTCTGACCTCGCCAACCCATTTTTTTTAAAACTATTTCAAGAGTACTCTTAGAATTTTTATCATCTTTTTTATTTCAAAGAGGGAAATAATAATAACATAATTCCCATTTAGGATATTCTATGGGTAACATACGCCACTGGCAACCACTTTTTAAAATGTACAAAATTCCACAAAAAATATCATATAGATGAACTCTTCGTGGACGTGTTTTTTTGCGTGTAGACTCAAGTATTAGATGGATTTTGCTAAATTGCTTACGAGAGATATCGCTTGGATAAGAGCAGGTCATAATTACCTCCAAAGGTTTTATGAAAACTATCATTATACCTTAATGAGAAGATTTTAAACAGGCTCTAAGGCTTTTCTAAGTACTCTGACGCAAGAGCTTTAAAATCTATCTTTTACAGTTATTCCTAGAAGATAGGTTGTAGAGTGTTCTTTTTTTGCTTGGCATCATATTCCCTCTGATAATCATAAACCGAAGACTCGCTGATTCTCAGAATTTTCGCTAGAAAAATATCCAGTTTTTGTAGAAAAAATAGATATCGCTTTTTGCTAGGTAGTATGAACCTATCTTGAATTAAATTTACTGTTTTAAAGATACTTGCCGACTTAAGAAATTCATCCAATATCCCAGTAGTCCAAACATTAATAGTCCGTTCCAATATA
>NZ_JAAVTY010000213.1:0-838 GCF_018642185.1 Candidatus Rhabdochlamydia sp. W815
TGTTTGATTGTTAAAAATCACAATAGAGATTCTTTCATCGCCTGCCTATTCTTTTTTTAATTCTTCTGTGCACTTCAAACTTGAAAAGACTTCCTTAAATATCCTAAAATCATGTCTTCTACCTTTGGAAAAAAAGGTACAAATAATCTTTTTTGTATCCTTGCTCATTACAAAATGAAAATGCTAGATACATTACACCAATTTGACACTGAACTTCTTGCATAACCCCCTATTTTAAAGCTTTCATTTATAGATTCCTATCTTAACAAAAGCATTTCCAGATATATCGCTCAAACAATCATATCTCATGGACTAAATTCCTTTAAAATTATTGGTTATGCAAGCGATCTACTGTCAATGAAGCGCTGCCTGTCAACTCAAGTTCTGTCTAGGACACAAATCTGACGCTGAGATAACCAATCTAATTTCTCAGTGCCCATACTTCTCTTATCTCACTACGTCCTCGAGTACATTTTTCAGACCGCCAATAATCACAGCTAGCTTCTTCCGGTATAACGTCCTGTGCTTGTTCAAAAAAGTTATGAGCTTCTGCATGTAAGTGGTCTTGATTGCCTTTAAGGGCAATAACATAATCTCCTCCCTGGGAACAAATCTGTTCTAATACTACTTTGTGACAACCGGCTGCATCGATTTTTATCTCTCAACTATCAAGCAAAATCTTCATGCGTTGGCCCTGTACTTGAGTATGGCCTTGTCTCTGCGAAGTTTTTAAGTTATTAGCAAGATGTAAACTATGCTGGCATCTTCTTTTTTTCTTAAACATGAAAATACCAGCTAATAAACTTCCAGTTGCAAATAGAGCTAATCCTATTAATGC
>NZ_JAAVTY010000214.1:0-568 GCF_018642185.1 Candidatus Rhabdochlamydia sp. W815
CAGATGGAGGGTATCTAGGACTTAAAAAGCTTCATGCTAAAACCCAAATGCCTAAAAGAAGAAGCAAGAAAAATCCTTTAACAAAACAAGACAAAAAAAATAATCAATTCCTTTCCAAAGAACGTGTAATTAATGAAAATGCTATTGGTCTGCTTAAGCGATTCAAAATTTTAGCTGATCGTTATAGAAATAGACGAAAAAGGTTTGGTCTTCGGTTCAATCTAATTGCGGGCATTTATAATCTGGAGCTATGTTAATGGGTTTTGAAAGAGGTCTATTCTCTCAAATATTCTAAAGTCATTAAAAGCTTGTCTTCTAGCCTTAGTAAGCCTTTCATTGCATCATGTCGTAAAGATTATTTATTAGATCTAGTAGGTGCAAAGGAAATTCTTCATGCGTAAGCCCTGCAGTTGTGGTAGCAGTACGGGCAGCACTCAAGAAACTTCCTATTTTTAAATCCATCTTTAATCTCCTTAATGGGCCCTTTCAACCTTGAAGTGCACAAAAAAGAACATATAAATACTTGAAAAAACATCTATTGTGCACCCGAGCATAGCATGTTTGTAGA